>NZ_JACBXB010000018.1 GCF_013870575.1 Pseudonocardia pini | reverse complement strand
ACATCCTGTTCTTCTGGGTCGTCCGGATGATGATGTTCACCCGGCGGCGGTCGCGGCCTATGCGGAGGCCGCGGCCGCGCTGGGCGGCGGCAGGATCGACCTGTTCGTCAACAACGCCGGGATCGAGGGGCGGGTGGCCCGGCTGGAGGACCTCGCGGTCGAGGACTTCGACCGGGTCCAGGCGGTCAACGTCCGCGGGGTCTTCCTCGGCCTCAAGTACGTGCTGCCCCGCGTCCCGCGGGGCGGCGCGGTGGTGAACACCGGGAGCCTCGCGTCGCTGCGCGGCTCACCCGGCGTGAGCGCCTACGTCGCCTCCAAGCACGCGGTCCTCGGGCTGACCCGCACCGCGGCGCTGGAGCAGGCCGAGCGCGGCGTCCGCGTCAACGCCGTCTGCCCCGGCCCGGTCGAGGGCCGGATGATGTCCTCGCTCGACGCCGGTCGGGGCCGTTCGGGCCGTGCCGTGCCCGGCGCGTTCGACGGCGGCCGCTACGCGCGGGTCGACGAGGTCGTCGGCGCGGTGTGCTTCCTGCTGAGCGCCGAGGCCGGCTTCGTCAGCGGGACGGCGCTGACCGTCGACGGTGCCCGCATGGCCTGACCCGGGGTTGGCTCCTGCGCCACATTGTGGTGAAATCACCACGAAGTGGCGATCAGGGAGGACCGGACATGAGCACCGTTGCGCAGGGACCGTCGGGGGGCCCGCTCGCCGGGATCAAGGTGGTCGAGTTCGCCCAGGTGATCGCGGGTCCGCTGTGCGGCACGCTGATGGCGGACATGGGCGCCGACGTCATCCACGTCGAGCCGCCCGGTACCGGGGACAGCGCCCGCCGGATGGGCCCGGCCAGGGACGGGCACCACCTGTGGTGGAAGGTCCTGGGGCGCAACAAGCGCTCGGCCACCCTCGACATGCGGTCGGACTCCGCGGCCGAGCTCGTGCAGCGGCTCGTGGAGTGGGCCGACGTGGTGATCGTGACCTTCCGCGCCAAGACCGTCGAGCGGTTCGGCCTGGACTGGGACTCCGTACACCGGACCAACCCGTCGGCGGTCCTGCTGCAGATCTCCGGCTACGGCGAGAACACCACGCTCCGAGACAGCCCCGGCTTCGGCAAGATGGGCGAGGCGCGCAGCGGCCTGGTGCACCTGACCGGCTTCCCCGACGGTCCGCCGGTGCACACCGGTTTCTCGCACGGGGACGCCGTCACCGGGCTGATGGCCGCCTTCGCCGTCTCCGCCGCGTTGGTCCGCCGGGCGAACCACCCGGAGCGGCAGGGCGAGTGGATCGACCTCGCCCTGTTCGAGCCGCTGTTCCGGCTGGTCGAGTGGCAGGTGATCCTGCACGACCAGCTCGGCACGGTGCCCCAGCGCACCGGCAACGCCCTGGCCGTGGCACCCGCGGCGGTGATCGGCTGCTACCGCAGCGCCGACGACGCGTGGGTCACCGTCACCTCCGGCACGCCCCGGTCGGTGGTCAACATCGTCAGGCTGCTCGGGATGGACACCGAGGCCCTCGCCGACACCGCGGCCCAGACCGCCGCGCGCGCCGAGATCGACGCCGCGCTGGAGAAGTGGATCGCCGACCGCCCCGCCGAGGAGGCCGTCGCGGCGCTGGTGGCCGCGGACGTCGTCGCCTCCCGGGTGTACGACATGGCCGACATCGCCGCGGACCCGATCTACGCCGAGCGCGGCGACATCGTCACCGTGCCGGACGCGGACCTGGGCGAGGTCCGCATGCAGGCCGCGCTCCCCCACTTCCGCACCGACCCGGGTTCGGTCTGGCGCACCGGCGCTGCGCTGGGTGAGGACAACGACCTCGTCTACGGCGACTGGCTCGGGCTCGCGGCCGAGCGCGTCGCCGAGCTGCGGGCCGGAGGGGTCATCTGATGACGGACCCGATCTGGACCCCGGGCCCGGCCCAGCTCGAGGGCTCCCACCTCGCCCGGTTCGGCCGCTGGGTCGCCGGGCGGCGTGGGATCGACGGGGCGGACTACGACGCACTGTGGACGTGGTCGGTGGAGCGTCCCGAGGAGTTCTGGGCGGACGTGGCCGAGTACTTCGCGGTGCCCCTGACCGGCGCGGACACCGCTCTCCCCGACACCGTTCTCGCCGACGCGGCGATGCCCGGCGCGCGGTGGTTCCCCGGCGCCACGCTGAACTACGTCGACCAGGTCTTCGGCCACGAACGCGGCTCCGGCCCGGCGGTGGTCGGGGTCGGGGACGACGTCGAGACGGTCTCGCTCAGCTGGCCCGAGCTGCGTCGTCAGGTCGCGGCGCTGGTGCACACCCTGCGGGAGGCCGGTGTCCACAGTGGCGACCGGGTCGTCGGGTACACACCGGACGTCGTCGAGGCGGTCGTGGCCTTCCTGGCCGCGGCGAGCCTCGGCGCCACCTGGGCGAGCTGTGGGCAGGAGTATCCCGCGGAGGCCGCCGTCGACCGGCTGGGCCAGCTCGATCCCGTCGCGCTGGTCACCGCGGACGGCTACCGGCACTCCGGCCGCGAGTACGACCGACGCGAGGCCGTGGCCACGCTGCGGGCCGGGCTGCCGACCCTGCGCACCGTCGTCGGGGTGACGCGGCTCGGTGTCGGTGTGCCCGACGCCGTCGACTGGGCCGATGCCACCGCGGGCGAGCACGACCTGCGCACCGAGCCCGTCCCCTTCGACCATCCCCTGTGGGTGCTGTTCTCCTCCGGCACCACGGGTGCACCGAAGGGGATCGTGCACGGCCACGGCGGCATCGTGCTGGAGCACGTCAAGAACCACGCGCTGCACCTCGACATCGGACCCGAGGACACCTTCCTCTGGTTCACCTCACCGAGCTGGACGATGTGGAACATGCAGGTCTCGGGCCTGCTGCTGGGCGCCACGATCGTCTGCCACGACGGCAACCCCGGCTATCCCGAGCCGGGTGACCTGTGGCGGGTGGCCGCCGAGCAGCGGGTGACCGTGCTCGGCACCAGCCCCGCCTACCTGCGCGCGTGCGAGACGAAGGGCGTCGAGCCCGCCGTGGAGCAGGACCTGTCCGCGCTGCGCGTGCTCGGCTCCACCGGCTCGGTCCTGCCCCCCGAGGCCTACCACTGGGTGCACGACCACGTGGGCGCCGAGGTCATGGTCGCCTCGACCTCCGGCGGCACGGACGTCTGCAGCGCCTTCGCGGGCGGCGCCCCCACCGTCTCGGTGTGGCCGGGCGAGATCTCGGTGCGCAGCCTCGGGGTCGCGCTCGCCGCGTTCGACGAGCGGCACCGTCCGGTGGTCGACCAGGTCGGCGAGCTCGTGGTCACCGCGCCCACGCCGTCCATGCCCCTGTACTTCTGGAACGACCCGGACGGTGCCCGCTACCGCGCCGCCTACTTCGACGACATCCCCGGCGCGTGGCGCCACGGGGACTGGATCACCGTCACCGGGCACGGCTCGGTGGTCGTGCACGGGCGCTCGGACTCCACGTTGAACCGCAACGGGATCCGAATGGGCAGCGCCGAGATCTACCGGGCGCTGGAGGCGGTGCCGGAGATCGTCGACTCCCTCGTCCTCGGCGTCGAGCAGCCCGGCGGCGGGTACTGGATGCCGCTGTTCGTCGTGCTCGCTCCCGGCGTGGAGCTCGACGCCGAGCTGACCGACCGGATCCGCACGGCCGTCCGCGAGAAGGCCTCCCCGCGCCACGTCCCGGACGAGGTCCGGGTCGCCCCGGGCATCCCCCACACCCGCACGGGCAAGAAGCTGGAGGTGCCGGTGAAACGCATGCTGCAGGGTGCAGGCGCGGGCATCGTCGACCCGGGCTCGGTGGCCGAGCCGGAGCTGCTGGAGTGGTACGCCGGGCAGGTGCGCCGATGACCCCGCCGGTCAGGTCGCTCCTGTTCGTCCCGGGCAACCGCACGGCGTGGGTGCCGAAGGCGGTGGCGGCCGGCGCGGACGCGGTGATCCTCGACCTCGAGGACGCCGTGGCCGCCGCCGACAGGTCCGCGGCCCGCGCCGAGGTCGCGGAGCTGCTCGCCGCCGGGAACCCTGAGCTGCCGATCGTGGTGCGCGTCAACGGGTTGCACGACCGCGGCGCCCTCGACGACCTGTCCGCGATCGTCGGCCCCGCGCTGACCGCGGTCATGGTGCCGAAGATCGAGTCGGTCGCGGACGTCCACGTCGTCGACCGGCTCCTCGGCTGGTTCGAGGCCGACGCCGGGCTCGTCGTCGGCACGATCGGCCTGGTCCCGGTGCTGGAGACCGCCGCGGGCATCCGCCAGGCCTACGACCTCGCCCGCGCCTCCACCCGCACCGTCTACATGGGAGGGCTGGGGGTCAAGGGCGGGGACGTCGAACGCTCGCTGGGCTACCGCTGGACCCCGGAGGGCACCGAGACCCTCGCCCTGCGGAGCCAGGTGCTGCTGGACGTGCGGGCCGCGGGCGTGCCCAACCCCGTCACCGGGATGTGGTCGGAGATCAAGGACCTCGACGGTCTGCGGGCCTTCGCCGCCCAGAGCCGCGGCCTGGGCTACGAGGGGATGGTCGCGATCCACCCCTCGCACGTCGCGATCGTCAACGAGGCCTTCACCCCGTCCGCCGCCGAGCTCGACGCCGACGCCGCCCTCGTCGCCGCCATGGAGGAGGGCGCGGCCGCGGGCCGGGGCGCCGTCGTCTTCGACGGGAACATGATCGACGAGGCGATGGCGGCCACCGCCCGCCGCAGGCTCGCCCGCTACCGCGGCTGATCCCGACCCCGAGAGAGGTGCCGCATGGTCGCCGCACTGGGCTTCGCCACGATCCTGACGTTCCTGGCGCTCACGATGTTCGTCCGCCGGGTGTCCGTCCCGGTCGCCCTGATCCTGGTGCCCGTGGTGTTCGCCGTCGCGGGCGGCTGGGCGGGTGACATGGGCGAGATGATCGGCGACGGCCTGCTCAAGGTGGCACCCGTCGCGATCATGATCGCGTTCGCCGTCCTCTACTTCAGCCTCATGGTCGACGTCGGCCTGTTCGACCCGGTGATCCGCCGGGTCCTGCGGTGGGCGGGCGGCAGCCCCACGAAGGTCGCCGTCGGCACGGCGGTGATCACGCTACTGGTCGCCCTGGACGGGGACGGGACGTCGACCTTCCTGATCACGGTCACCGCGTTGCTGCCGATCTACCGCCGGATCGGCATGCGGCCCGTGGTGATGACGGGGATCATCGCCCTCGCGGCCGGGATGATGAACATCATCCCGTGGGGCGGCCCGACCGCGCGGGCCATGGCGGCGCTGGACATGACCAGCGGCGACCTGTTCATCCCGCTGCTGGTCCCGATGGCGGCGGGCGCGGTCTGGGTCATCGCCGTCGCCTGGTTCCTCGGCCGCCGCGAGGCCCGGCGGATCGGCACGCTCTCGCTCGACGAGCCCGCAGGCGGTCGCGGCCCGGAGGCCGTGGGCGGCGTGGTGACCGACGCGAGCCCGACCATCCGCGTGCGCCCCGTCGTTCGTGTGTTCAACGTGGTGCTGACGCTGGTCCTGCTCGTGATCCTGCTCCTGCAGCTGGTCCCGCTCGAGGTCGCCTTCGCGGTGGCGTTCGCCCTCGCGCTGATCGTCAACCTGCCGCACTGGTCGGACCAGCAGGAGCTGATGCAGCGCCACGGCGGCAACGTGGTCATGGTCGTGATGATGGTGCTCGCGGCGGGCGTGCTCACCGGGATCCTGACCGGCACCGGCATGATCACCGCGATCGCGGAGACCCTCGTGTCGTGGGTCCCGGACTCGGCGGCGGGCGCACTCCCGGTGATCACCGCCCTCACGTCGATGCCGTTGTCGATGGTGATGACGGCGGACGCCTACTACTTCGGCGTCGTCCCGGTGCTCGCGGAGACCGCCGCCTCCTTCGGCGGCGACCCCGCCGAGATCGGCCGGGCCGCGCTGCTGGGCAACGGCACGACCGGCTTCCCGGTGAGCCCCCTCGCCGCCGCGACCTTCATCCTGCTCGGCCTGAGCAATGTGGAGCTGCAGCGCCACCAGCGCTACATCTTCGGCTGGGCCTTCGGCACCACCGTCGTGATGACGGTCGCCGCCCTCGCGACCGGCGCGATCTCGGTCTGAGCCCGGACACTGGCACTTCTGCGAGGGCCGCCCGCCCCACGGAGATGGTCTGCTCGTGGTCCGCCGTTCACGACCCCACGGAGCACCGCATGAGCACGAACGCCACCCCGTCCGTCGAGGCGACCACCGAGCTGGAGAAGCGGTCCCTCGAGTTCTTCGCCGCCTGGTCCACCTCGGACGCCGACGCGCTGCTCCCCTACTTCGCGCCGGACGCCGTCTACCACAACGTCCCCCTCGCCCCGCTCGAGGGAAAGGCGGCCATCGAGGGCTTCCTGCGGCCGTACTTCCAGGCCGTCGGCCTCGACATCATCACCACCGCGATCGCCACGACCGGCAGGCTCGTCCTCAGCGAGCGGATCGACATCCTGAAGCTGCAGGACGGCCGCACCTTCGACCTGCCGGTGACGGGCGCGATGGAGTTCGACGACAACGGGCTCATCGTGGCGTGGCGGGACTACTTCGACCTGGCGAGCGTGGAGAAGGGCACGGGCCTCTCCTTCGGCTGACCCGCCTCACCGCCCTTTCCACACCGGAGCCCGCTTCTCGAGGAACGCCCGCGACCCCTCGTTGAGGTCCTCGCTGCTGAACGCGATGGCGCGCACCATGTTCAGGTGGTCCATCGCGTTGTCGAAGGCCATGTCCGTCGAGTCGTTGAACGCGGTGATGCCGAGCCGCACGGCCAGCGGGCTGAACGTCGCGATCCGCTGCGCGATCTCGAGCGCCTGGTCCTGGAGCTCCTCCCCCGGCACGACCTGCTGCACCACGCCGAGCTGCAGCGCCTCTGCCGCGTCCAGGCTCCGGCCGGTCAGCGCCAGCTCCATCGTGCGCCGGTCCCCCAGGACCGGCCGGACGAGGGGCAGGATCGTGAGCGGGAAGATCCCGAGCTTCACCTCCGGGATGCCGAAGGTGGCGTTGTCGGCCGCGATCGCGATGTGCGCCATGCAGGTGAGCCCCATCCCGCCGCCCATGGCCGTGCCGTTGACCGCCGCGATCAGCGGTGTGTGCAGCGAGCGGGCCAAGCGGAACAGCTCGACGGGCGGGTAGCTGTCGAGGAGCTCGGTCATCGGCTTGCCCAGCGCCTGGGCGAAGTCCGCCTGATCCCCTCCGACACAGAACGCGGGGCCGGTGCCGGTGAGGATCACCGCGCGGACCTCCTCGTCGGCCTCGAGCCGGGCGAACCGCGCCACCAGGTCCTCGGCCACGGAGAAGCTGAGGGGGTTGCGGCGGGCCGGGCTGTCGAAGCGCAGCCGGACCACGTGGCCGAAGCGCTCCTCCACGATCGTGCCCCGAACGGTGCCGTTCGTCGTCGTCATCGGTTGCGTCCCTTGCGGTTCGGAGGGGTCAGGAGTGAGGTCGACAAGTGCACGGGGGTTCAGCGCCCCTGCCAGACGGGTTCACGGCGCTCGCGGAAGGCGGCGGGTCCCTCCTGGGCGTCGCGACTCTCGTAGACACTGCGGAACAGCTCGTCGGCGACGGCCTCCGCGGCGACCCGGCCCATCTCGCCGCTGAGCTTCACCATCTTCAGGTGCGCCGCGATCGTCAGCGGGGCGTTGCGGCAGATCGCCTGCGCGAGCTCGCGGGCCCGGGGCAGCAGCCGGTCCGCCGGGACGACGTCGTTGACCAGGCCCAGCACCTCGGCCCGTCGGGCAGTGACCGGCAGGGCCGTGAGCAGCAGCTCGTTCAGCGCTCGCCGGGGGATCATGTCCGCCAGCGGGATGGCCCACGGTGCGCCGCGGCCCCATTTGGCCTCGGTGATCGCGAAGCTGGCGTTCTCCGAGGCGACGCAGAGGTCGGCCATCTGAGCCAACAGGAAGCCGCCTGCGAAGGCGGCCCCGTTGACGGCGGCGATGACCGGTTTGTCGAGCTGCACGTTCGTTCCCAGCCGGGGGGTGAAGTCCTTGGGCGGCACCGTCAGACCGGTGCGGGACATCTCGACCAGGTCCGCGCCGGCGCAGAAGCTGACGTCCCCGGTGCCGGTGACGATCACCGCCCGGCAGGTGTCGTCGGCCTGGGCGGCGCGGAACGCGGCGAAGAGCCCCTCCCGAGCCGCCCGGTTCAGGGCGTTGCGCTTCTCGGGCCGGTTGATCCGGATCTCGTGCACCCGGCCCTCGACCGTGACGACGATCTCCTCGCTCACGACGCCCCTCCGACCGCCACGGCCGCCCGCGGCTCCGGCGCGACCGACAGCAGGTCGGCGGGCACGGCGACCTGCTTGGCGCGCAGGTACTCGCCGAGCCCCTTGGCCTGCGGGTCGATCCGCAGACAGGCCGACACCCCTTGGCCGAGGAAGCCGTAGACCATGAAGTTCATCCCCCGCATCAGCGGGAACTCGTGCCGGACGACCTCGAGCTCGGCCAGCTCCGGCAGCAGCTCGCGCAGCCGCGACACGGTGAGCCAGCTCCGGAGCCAGTCGTACGTCGTCTGCTCACGCACCCACACGCCGAGGTTCGCGGCGCCCGCCTTGTCCCCGGACCGCGCACCGAGGATGTCGCCGAACATGACGGGGACGAGCTCGACGGCCTCGCGGCCATCGTGGCCGCCCTCGTCGGACCGCACCTGCGCTCGGTGGATCGGCAGCGCCTCGGCCTCGGCCACCGGCCCCCAGGGGATCTCGACGGCCCGACCGTCGAGCACCATCGCCGGACGGATCGCGGACTTCGGGACCAGGCACGGCCACTGCACTCCGACCAGCCGCTCGGGGAGCGGCGGCGTGGTGAAGTAGCACCCGGGGATGCTGGACACCCCCAGCTCGACGATCCGGTCCGAGAAGTTCGCCCGGCTGACCCGCGCACGGTCCGTGTCGCGCGCCGCGATCGTCATCCAGGCACTGGCGGCCTCGTAGCTGGGCGCATCCGCGGCGAGGCTCCCGACCACGGACACCCGCAGCTCGTCGAAGTCCGCCGGAGCACCCACGTACTCCGCGAACTGCCGCTCGATCCAGGCGATCTTGGCCGCCTTGTCCGGCCCGGTCAACCCGACGGTCATGCTGTTGCGATACCCGCCCTCGTAGGACAGCGAGAGCTTCGTGACCCCGGTCGGCGCGCGGCCCTCGACCCCGTGCACGAGGACCCGGTCGAGCCCCTCCGGGTCGATCCGGACGGTCCGCCAGTCCACGATGACGTCAGGATTGTGGTAGTCCGGCCCGCTGACCTCGTAGAGCATCTGGGCGGTCACGGTGTCGACGGTGACGAGACCGCCCGAGCCCGAGGTCTTGGTGATCACGGAGGACCCGTCCTCGCGGATCTCCGCGATCGGCATGCCGGGGATGCCGAGATCGCCGTGTTCGGCGAAGAAGCAGAAGTTCCCGCCGGTCGCCTGGGCGCCACACTCGATGGCGTGCCCGGCGGCGAGTGCGCCCGCGAGCCGGTCGTAGTCCGACTCGGACCAGCCGAAGTGCCACGCCGGCGGGGCCATGACCAGGGCCGCGTCGGTGACCCGGGGCGCGATCACGATGTCTGCGCCCGCCCGCAACGCCGCGACGATGGGCCAGGCCCCGAGGTAGGCGTTCGCGGTCAGCACCTGGTCGGTGTCGATCTCGAGGTCCGCCGCGGTGTCGATGTTGGTGAAGGTGTGCCCGGCCGCCCGCAGCTCGCTCACCGAGCCGGTCAGGTCGTCCCCGGTCACGGCGGCCACCCGCAGGGCCAGACCCTGCTCGCGGCAGAGTCGCTCGACCTCGGCCGCGCACCCGACCGGGTCGAGCCCGCCCGCGTTCACCACGACCTTGACGCCCTGCTCCGCGATCCAGGTGAGCTCGGGTCGGAGCTGGTCGACGAACCCCGTCGCGTAGCCGGGCTTGCCGCGCAGCATGTTCTTCTTCAGCACCAGCATGGTCAGCTCGGCGAGGTAGTCGCCGACCAGGACGTCCACCTGCTCGTCTCGGAACCGGGCGAGCGCGCCACGCCGGTCCCCGTAGAAGGCGGCGAACGAGCCGATGCGCACACCGGCTGTTGTCGGTCCTGTCATGGGAGAGCTCCTTCGCTCTGGACGGCACGGGCGACCGGACCACGGCGGCCTCGACACAGCGATCGAATGCTGCGGAGCAGACGCTGCGGGCCTACCGAGAAACTCTGAACGATCGTTCGTAGAAGCTACGACCCGTTCATCGCGCCCGTCAAGACAACAACGAATTACCAGTTCAGCGACCTATACCGCGGCGTTGATGTGGTGCTGGACACTGGCAAGGCTCGCTGTTAGATTACGGACGTTCGTGTTTCTGCGGCGCCTCCCGGATCTGCTCGGCCGGACATCACCGGCTCTCGCGCCCTCTCCACGACCACGGCCGACCCGAAGGAGGCACCGTCATGTCACGCAACGCGGAACGGGCGAGCGGCGCCATCGAGGACGCCGCGCGGCAGCTCTTCGCGACACAAGGCTTCGCCGGAACCTCGATGCGCGATCTCGCCCGTAGCGCCGGGGTCAGCTCGGCGGGCCTGTACAACTACACGACCTCGAAGGAGGAGCTGCTCTGGCGCGTCACGGCCACGACCCTGCGTGGCCTCCTCACCGACGCCCGGGCCGCGGTCGGGCGGTCCCGGTGCCCGGCGGCGCAGCTGAGCGCCGCCGCCGGCGCCCATGCGACCTATCACGCACTCCATCCGCGGCCGGCCCGCATCGGCAACACCGAGCTCCAGCACCTCACCCCGCCGCACCGGCGCGAGATCACCGAGCTGAAGGACCGGTACGAGCAGATCTTCCGGGAGGTGATCCGAGCGGGCGGCGGACTGGAGTTCTTCGATCCAGAGCTGGAGCGCTACGCCGCGTTCTCGATGCTCGAGATGGGCTTCGGCGTCGGGGTCTGGTATCGGCCGGGCGGCGAGCTCTCGGTCGCCGAGATCGGCGAGGTCTACGGCCGACTCGCACTGCGGCTGGTCGCGTTCGATCCGGATGCCCACGACCGAGCCTGCACCGACCGGGGGCACCCGACCCGACGGTAGGCGCGACCCCCCTCGACCCAAGGAGAAGGCCCCATGGCAACGACGCAGGACAGTCCTCTCAAGTTCGGCGTGTTCGTCCCGCCGCAGAACGTCGTCGGTCTCAACCCGACCGTCGCGATCCGGCGGGCCGTCGAGCTCGCCGTCCACCTGGACCAGCTCGGCTTCGACGAGATCTGG
This sequence comes from Pseudonocardia pini, assembly GCF_013870575.1. Lineage (GTDB taxonomy): Bacteria > Actinomycetota > Actinomycetes > Mycobacteriales > Pseudonocardiaceae > Pseudonocardia > Pseudonocardia pini. The sequence continues at coordinate 9,784 of NZ_JACBXB010000018.1, read as the reverse complement.
TTCGGTGAGCACCACTCCGGCGGCTCGGAGATCGTCGCCTCGCCCGAGCTCCTGATCGCCGCGGCGGCCGAGCGGACGACCCGGATCAGGCTCGGCACCGGCGTCGTGTCGTTGCCGTACCACCATCCCTTCCAGGTCGCCGCCCGGATCGTGCAGCTCACGCACATGACGCGTGGTCGGGTCATGTTCGGCGCGGGCCCCGGCCAGCTGCCGACCGACGCCGCGATGTTCGGGCTGGAGGCCACCCAGCTCCGGCCGCGAATGGAGGAGTCGCTCGACATCATCCTGCGGCTACTCGCCGGTGAGACCGTCAGCCACAAGGCGGACTGGCTCACCCTCCAGGACGCCGTCCTGCAGCTGACCCCGTTCGGCGGTGACATCGACGTGTCCGTGGTCGGCACGGTGTCGCCCTCGGGCCCCAAGCTCGCCGGGCGCCACGGGCTGGGTCTGCTGTCGCTGGCGGCGACCGACCCGACCGGCAACGACCAGCTACCGGTGCACTGGGACATCGTCCAGGAGGAGGCGGCTCGGACCGGACACGTCGTCGACCGCTCCTCGTGGCGACTGATGGGGCCCATGCACCTCGCCGAGACCGCGGCGCAGGCCAGGGCGGACTGCGCCTACGGGCTGCGCTGGCAGTACGGCTACTTCTCCCACATCTCCCCCTCGGCCGTCGCGGTGCCGGACACGACCGACGAGCTCGCCGACCTGATCAACGACACCGGGCGGGGCGTGATCGGTACCCCGGACATGGCGGCGACCCAGATCCGCAGGCTGCTCGAGCGCTCCGGCGGATTCGGCACCTACCTGTTCCAGGGCGCGGACTTCGCGAACTGGCCCGCCACCCTGCGCAGCTACGAGCTGTTCGCCGAGGAGGTCATGCCGCACTTCGACGGCACCCTCGCCCCCGTCGTCACCTCCTACGACCACGTGGTGGCCGAGTCCCACTCGAACCGCTCAGCGACCGCGGCCGCACGGGTCGCCGCCACCGCGCAGTGGAACCGCGAGCGCGAAGCCGCGGTCGGCAGCTGACCCCCACGACCCACCCCCATCACCACGAGGAAGGACCGGCAATGACGCCCACCCTGATGAGCGGCCTGGACGAGACGATCACGCTGTCCGCCGACACCGTCGAGCACTACCACGAGCACGGCTGGACCCGGGTGAACGAGGTCATCCCCCGCGAGGTCGCCCTCCTGCTGCGTGAGCGGTTCCTCTCCCTCGAGCCCGAGGACAAGGCCGCCGAGCTCGAGGCCCTCGACATCGAGAAGCAGAACTACACCTCCGACCCCGAATATCGGAAGCAGCACCTCATCCACCGCGAGAACAGCCTCACCGAGGAGTTCACCCGGGCGACGCGGTGCAGGCGGGTGGGCTCGGTAGTCCGCCGACTGCTCGACGTGCCGGAGGTGCAGCTCTTCCGCACCAGCCTGTTCGAGAAGAAGCCCGAGTCCGGCGGCGGCGGGGTCACGACCCTGCACCAGGACTACCCGTACATCCCGGTCGACCGCAGCGGGTCACTCACCATCTGGATCGCCCTCGGCGACCTGCCCGCCGAGACGGGGACACTGCAGTTCGTCTCCGGAACCCACCGGGAGGGGTCGCTCGGCCGCGACCGCACGTTCATCAAGGGCTACGACCGCGTCACCGAGATGGAGCGCAAGCTCGACTGGAAGGTCAGCCCGGCCCCGTCGCTGCGCGCGGGCGACGCCACCATCCACCACGACCTGACGGTCCACGGAGCCGGCATCAACGCCTCGTCGGACACCCGGCTCGGCCTCGCGACCCTCTACATGGACAGCCGGTGTCTGTTCACCGGCGCCCCGTCCGCAGTCACCGACGGAATGCCGCTGCAGCTCAACACCGCCTTCCCCACCACGTTGTTCCCCATCGTCCCGAGCGTCTGACCAGACGGGGCGCAGGGTCTGCAAAGGAGCAGAGCATGCGATTCACGCGATTCGGCGGCCGGGTCCCGGCACTCGTCGCCGCAGGCCTCGCGGCCGCACTGGCCTTCACCGGATGTTCGTCCGGTTCCTCGAGCGGGGCGGGGAGCACGGACACCTACGACCTCACCTTCAGCTCCTTCGCCCCGGAGACGAATCCCAGCGCCCGGGTGAGCGAGTGGTTCATGTCCCAGGTCGAGCAGCGCTCGGCCGGTCGGATCACCTTCACCCGGAACTGGCTCGAGGCGGGGTGCCCCGCAGCCGAGCTGTACCAGTGCGTGAGCGACGGCCGGGCCGACGTGGTCTTCAGCTCGCCGACCTACGAGCCGCAGAAGCTGCCGATCACGTTGGTCTCCGCGGTCCCGTTCGTCGCCAACTCGACGGACGAGAAGACGCAGGCCTTCTACGAGCTCTACCAGAAGGAGCCCGCCCTCCAGCAGGAGTACGAGACGGCCGGGATGCACCTGCTCGGTCTGTGGAGCGTGCGGCTGGTCCTGGGATCCCAGGAACCGATCGCCTCGATGGCCGACCTGCGCGGCAAGAGTCTCCGGGCGACCGGGGACGCGATGATCAACGCCATCCGCGCCGCAGGCGGCAACCCGGTGACACTCACCGTCAACGAGGTCTACGAGTCCCTGCAGCGGGGCGTGATCAGCGGATACGGCCTCGATCTCGCCTCCAACGTCAACTACAACCTCTACGAGCAGGTCGACCACCTCAGCGACCCGAACGTCGGCGGCTTCTCGCCCATCAACCTGGTCATCAACCAGGGCGTCTACGAGTCGATGGACGAGGACGCCCGCCGAGTCGTCGACGAGGTGAGCCGGGAGCTGTCCACCGGAGAAGCGGTGCGGTCGCTGAACCAGACGATCAGCGGCATCTGCGACCAGATCCTCAAGACCGACCTCGAGTCGTACACGGTGTGGTCCGACGCCGCCACCGCCGAGTGGCGTGACCGGGTGCTGCCGGACATCGAGAAGGGCTGGAAGTCCACGGCCACGAACGCCGGGGTCACCGACACCGACCGCCTCTGGGATGCCTGGGTCGCCGAGCTCGGGGCGGTCCAGAACCCGGTCGAGGACGCCGAGGTGACCTGTGCGAAGCGGTTCGCCCAGGAACGCGGTGCCGCATGAGCGGCCGACCCGCGCCGGCGGGGGTCCCCGCCGGCGCGGGGCCCGGCCCTGATCCGAGCCGACGGAGATGATCCGATGAACGCGACGATGATCGTCCTGGTCGCCTTCGCCGTGCTGCTGGTCCTGATCGCGGCTGAGATGCCGATCGCCTTCGCCATGATCTTCGCGGGCGGGGTCGGGCTCGTGCTGCTGCGCAGCTTCGAGGTCACGACGGCGACGTTCGCCTCCCTCCCGTTCACCTCGACCGCGAGCTACGGGCTCACGGTGATCCCGATGTACATCCTGCTGGGAGCGTTCGCGCTGCACGGCAGGTTCGCCGACCAGATCTTCGCCTTCGCCGCGCGGATCCTCCGCAGGGCTCCGGGCGGCCTGGGCGTGGCGACGGTGGGGGCGTCCGCGGTCTTCGGAGCCGTCTCCGGCTCCACGGCCGCGGCCGCCGTCACGATCGGGAGGCTCACCGTCCCCCGCATGCTCGCGGCGGGGTACTCCCGCCGCCTCGCGGGCGGCATCGCGGCGATCGGCGGGACGCTCGACTGCATCATCCCGCCGTCGATCGTCCTGGTGATCTACGCGGTACTGACCCAGCAGTCCACCGCGGCGATGCTGGTGGCAGGCATCGTGCCGGGCATCCTGTCCGCGATCGTCTACAGCCTCTACATCATGGTGCGGGCGCTGCAGGCGTCCCGCCACATCACCGTGGAGAGCCCGGCGAGCGAGCTCGTGACGGCGGGCGGCGGCCCGCCGCCCTCGTCGCCCTCCGCCGCCACCGTGGCCGAGTCCGAGCCTGCGCCGTCGCCGAGGGCGCCCGACCTGGACGGGCCCGCCCTGGAACCGCCGGCCCGACCGTCGGCCGGGTACATGACCGTAGGGCTGGTCAAGGCCACCATCCTGTTCGGGATCGTCATCGGCGGCATCTACACCGGGGTGTTCACCCCGACCGAGTCCGGCGCCATCGGCGCCGCCGCGGCGCTGGTCATGCTGCTGATCGACTTCCGCGGACACGGGGGCCGCGCCCTCGGGACCGTGCTGAAGCGCTCGCTCAGCGAGGCCGCGGCCACCACCAGCATGGTCGTCGCGATCATCTTCGGCGCCGCGGTCTTCTCGTCGATGCTCGTCGTGTCGAAGGTCCCGCAGCGCCTGGCCGCCTGGATGTCGCAGCTCGATGTGCCCGGACCACTCCTGCTCGCGATCGTGCTGCTCCTGCTCATCCCGCTCGGGATGTTCCTGGAGACGCTGTCCATCCTGACGATCGTCGTCCCGTTCCTGCACCCCGTGCTGCTGGCGTTCGGTCTCGACCCGGTGTGGGTGGGGATCCTGATCGTGAAGGTCGTGGCGCTCGGGATGATCACCCCGCCCGTCGGGATCATCTCGTTCGTCGTGGCGGGAGCGGTCCGGGAGCTGAACGTCGTCGACGTGTTCAAGGGCGTCATGCCGTTCGTCGTCATCGACCTCGTACTGGTGGCCGGGCTCTTCGCCTTCCCGGAGCTCGTGACCTGGCTCCCTGCCCACGTGACCTAGCCGAGGAGGCTCACCCATGTCGCACACCCAGGACACCACTCCCCCGCACCCGGCCACCGAGCAGGCGCCGGGTCCCTTGCAAGGCCTGCGGGTCGTCGAGTTCGGCCACGCCGTCGCAGGTCCCTTCGCCACAGTGATGCTGGCCGACCTCGGCGCCGAGGTGATCAAGATCGAACGCCCCGGCGTCGGCGACAGCCTGCGCGGAATGGGCCCGCGCAAGGGTGGGGTCGGGCTCTGGTGGTCGGTCGCGGGCCGCAACAAGCGGTCGATCACGATCGACCTGCAGAAGCCCGAGGGCCTCGCCCTGGCCCGGGACGTCATCGCCCGCTCCGACGTCGTCGTCGAGAACTTCCGACCGGGGGTCATGGAACGGCTCGGTCTCGGCTGGGACGAGCTGCGGGCCCTGAACCCCGATCTCGTCCTCCTGCGGATCTCCGGGTTCGGCCAGACGGGGCCCTACGCCGGTCGGGGCGGCTTCGGCAAGATCGCCGAGGCGTTCAGCGGCGCGACGAACCTGACCGGTGACCCGTCCACAGCACCGGTCCATCCCGGCTACTCGCTCGGCGATGCCACGTGCGGGCTGATGGGTGCGTTCGCGGTGCTCGCCGCGCTGCGGGCCAAGGACTCCGGGGTCGCCGGGGGCCAGGTCATCGACCTCGGCCTCTACGAGCCGGTGTTCCGGCTGATCGACTGGCAGCTGCCCGTCACGGTGACCGGCGACGTCCCGATCACCCGGAGCGGACCGAAGTTCCCGTTCGACGCGGCGTTCGTGACCACGATCTGCCGTACCTCCGACGAGGGCTACGTCGTGGTCTCCGCTGCCACGGCAGCGACCATCCAGCGCCTCGCGGAGTTCCTCGCCGCCGAGTCCGGCCGACCCGTGACGACGGGGGCCGCCACCACCGCGTCGGCCGGCAGGCTGACGGACGAGGTGGAGGCCTGGTGTGCGGCCCAGCCCGCCGAGCGGGTCATCGAGCTGCTCTCCGCCGCGGGGGTCGTGTGCGGGCCCGTCCTGCGGCCCGACGAGATCATGAAGGACCCGCAGTACGCCGCCCGGGAGAACATCGTCGAGATCGAGGACGCCCGGATCGGGACCCTCACGATGCCGGGGGTGGTGCCGCGTTTCTCCGAGACCCCCGGTGAGGTCCGCTGGGCTGGGCGTGAGCTCGGTGAGGACACCGACGCGGTGCTGCGGGCGCTCTGCGGACTGTCCGACGCACGCATCGGCGAGCTCAGAGAGGCCGGTGTGCTGTGAGGGCACTGCTGCGCAGTGACCCGGAACCCGGGAAGTGCGGGCTGGCGGACGTGCCGGAACCGGTTCCCGGGCCGGGCGAGGTCCTCGTCCGGGTCGCGTTCGCCGGGATCTGCGGGACCGACCTCCACGCCTACTACTCGGAGGGTGACTACCGGGGGCTGCCCGCACCGCTGGTGCTCGGCCACGAGTTCTCCGGGGTCGTCGTGGGCGTCGGGGCGGGCGTGCCGGCAGGCCGGATCGGACGCCGGGTATTGGCCCGGGTGATCCAGAACTGCGACGCCTGCCCCAGTTGCGCCGCCGGCCTGGCGAACCTCTGCCCGGACCGCGAGGTGCCCGGCATCAGCTACGACGGCGGGTTCGCCGATCTCGTCGTCCTGCCGGACCGGCACACCATCCCGGTGCCCGACGGCGTCGGGCTCGAGTCGGCGGCGCTCACCGAGCCGGTGAGCGTCGCCGTCCACGCCGTCGAGCGGGCCGAGTCCGGACGACGGCTCCCGCGGGGGCGGGCCGTCGTGACCGGGCCCGGGGCGATCGGGCTGTTCTCCGCGGTCCTGCTGCGCGAACGCGGCTACGACGTGGTCGTGGTGGGCACCGCACAGGACGCGGCAACGCGGCTCGCCGCGGCCTCCGCGGCGGGCCTGGCCACCCGGGTGGTGGGCGGTGGGGACGGCGACACCGGCACCCCGACCAGCGGGGCCACCCTGTGGATCGAGGCATCCGGTTCCGCCGCGGCGCTCGCCTCGGCCCTGGACGGCCTCGCCCCCGGCGGCGTCCTGTGCAGCGTCGGGCTCGGCGACCAGCCCCTCGACCGAGACCTGGCCTCGGCCACCCGCCGCGAGCTCTCCCTGTTGTTCAGCATGGCCTCGGGGCCGAGCGACTACGCCGCCGCGAGCGAGCTGTTGGCCGACCGACCGGACGACGTCCGGCAGTTCGTGCGCGGATACGCCTTCACCGGCTGCGAGCAGGCCCTCGCCGACGCCCGGTCCGGCCGGACCGTGAAGCCCCTGCTGACCATCGGAGGAGAGCAGTGACAACCCTCGAGCCGCACCACGCGACCCACACGCCGTTGGAGGCCTACCGGAGGATCGTGGGCGGCATCTCCCTGACCTCCGCGGTGCTCGCGGCGGCGTCGGGTGTCGTGCTCATGATCGCCGTGGTCGCCGACGTCGCGACCCGGACGGTCACCGGCGGGAGCCTGCCGGGCATGGTCGACGTGGCCGAGTCGATGCTCGTCGTGATGACCTACCTCGGCCTCGCCTACGGGGAGCGCACCGGCCAGCAGATCCGGACCTCCGTTCTGACGGAGCGCTGCACTCCCGCGGTGGCCTTCTCGATGCGGCTCGTCAGCACGGTCGCGATGCTCGTCGTGATCGTGTGGCTGGCTTGGGCGAGCGTCGGGCGGGCGGTGGAGTCGACCGCGAGCCGAGAGTATCGTTTCGGTCTGATCCACTGGCCGTTGTTCCCGGCGCGGATCGTCGTGGCGATCGGTTTCGTGACCCTGACACTGGTCGTCGTCGAGAAGCTGTGGAGAATGACCTCGGAGAAGTTCGCTGCAGGAAGTTGACCCCGCGTGCCGCCTAGGACGACCAACAACGTCGCGATCATCCGCAACACCGCGCTGAAACTGTTCTCCGAGGGCGGTTATGCCGGAACGTCGATGCGCGACATCGCCTCGGCAGCGGGAGTCAGCACGGCGAACATCTACAACTACGCGGAGTCCAAGGAAGAGCTGCTCTGGCACCTCATCCGCGAATGCACGGACATGCTCACCGGTATGGCCGAACGCGCGGTCGCCGGGCGTCTCTGCCCGGTGGACCGGATGTCGGTGCTCGTCAGCGACCACGTGGAGTTCCACGTCCGGAATCCCTGGCGCGCCCGGGTACTGGCCCAACAGACGCAGCACCTCTCGGACGTGCACCGTCGGGTCACGAAGGCGTCGCAGGGCGAGTACCAGGACCATTTCTCCTCGGCGATCGAGGAAGGCGTCGAGCTGGGAATGTTCCGGACCGCGCATGGCCGCCTGGCCACCCCAGCGATCCTGTGGATGGGCATCGGGACGAACCGCTGGTTCCGGCAGGGCGGTCCGGACACCGTGTCGTCCGTGTCGCGGGTGCTGACCGAATTCGCCCTCGGGATCCTGGCCTACGACGAGGTCGCCCACGAGAAAGGCTGCCCGCAGCCGGGCCCCGACCATTCCACCCAGCCCACCCCGAGCTGATCGGGAGCGAGACCCACGCGCGTCAGTCCTCGCCCGGGAGCCTCCGGGCGAGGATCTCGGCGAGGTGGTGGGCCCGGCGGCCGGTGAGGTCGGCGAGCTGGGTGCGGCAGGAGAACCCGTCGGCCAGCACGACGTCGTCGGGTGGGGCCGCCTCCACCGCCGGCAGCAGCTGCTGGCCGGCCACGGCGACCGAGATGTCGTAGTGCCCGCGCTCGACGCCGAAGTTCCCGGCGAGCCCGCAGCATCCGCCGACCCTGGTGACCGTCGCGCCGAGGCCGGCGAGGAGCCGGGCGTCGGTCTCCCAGCCCATGACCGCGTGGTGGTGGCAGTGGGGCTGGGCGACGGCGGTGAGGCCCGCCAGCGAGGGCGGCGACCAGTCGGGGGTCTCGGCCAGGAGCTCGGCGAGCGTCCGGGTCGCCGCGGCGACCTCGCGGGCCTCCGGCGTGCCGAGCAGCTCCGGCGCGTCGTGCCGGAGCACGGCGGTGCAGGACGGCTCGACGCCCACGATCGGCGTGCCCCGCCGCACCTCCTCGACGAGCAGGTCGATCGAGCGGCCGAGGATCCGGCGGGCCGCGGTGAGCTGTCCGGTCGAGATCCAGGTGAGCCCACAACAGACCTCGGGAGAGGACAGCATCGGCCGGTATCCCGCCGTCTCGAGGACGCGCACCAGGTCTGCTACGACCGTCGGGGAGAAGTGGTCGCTGAACGTGTCGACGAAGACGACCACGGGCCGTCCCCGTTCGGACCCGCTCCGGTTCCTCCGGTCCATCCTGCGGAAGCTGCTCGGGGCGAAGCGCGGGACCGACCGGCGTCGGTCGACCCCCGCCACCGCGAGTGCGGCCCGGCCGACGAGTGGGAGCCCGGCCACCCGGTTGGCCAGGCGCGGGAGACGGCCGGCGAGACGGGCCCAGCGGGGCAGCCACCCCAGCGAGTAGTGGCTGCGCGGGCGCAGCCGACGGCGATGGCGTTGGTGCAGAGCCTCGGCCTTGTACGAGGCCAGGTCGATCCCGGTGGGGCAGTCGGAGGCGCATCCCTTGCAGGCCAGACACAGGTCGAGCGCCTCGTGCAGCACCGGGGACCGCCACCCCTCCACGAGCTCGCCGTTGACGAGCTCCTGGAGGACGCGGGCCCGACCGCGTGTCGAGTCGAGCTCGTTCGCGGTGGCGATGTACGAGGGACACATGACGCTGTCCGGGCGGCTGACGGTCGAGCGGCACTTGCCCACTCCAGTGCAGCGGTGCACCGCGCGCGAGAAGTCGCCCGAGTCGCCGCTGTAGGCCAGCGTGAGGGCGGGGCCCCGAAGTGTCGGAGCGGGCAGCCGGAGCGAGTCGCCCACGGGCGCCGGGTCCACGAGCACGCCCGGGTTCAGCAGCGCGCCGGGATCGAAGACGTGCTTGACCGCACCGAAGAGCCGCAGCATCTCCGGCGAGTACATCAGCGACAACAGCTCGCTGCGAGCGCGCCCGTCGCCGTGCTCGCCCGACAGCGAGCCGCCGTGCCCGACGACGAGTGTCGCTGCGGCGCGCAGGAACTCGGTCACCCGCGCGACGCCGCCCGCCGAGTGGAGGGGGAAGTCGAGCCGCACGTGGATGCAGCCGTCTCCGAAGTGGCCGAACGGCATCGACGTGAGCCCGAACTCGCCGACCAGCGCATCGAACTCGCGGAGGTAGCGGCCCAGGCGGTCGGGCGGGACCGCCGCGTCCTCCCACCCCGGCCA
>NZ_JACBXB010000189.1 GCF_013870575.1 Pseudonocardia pini | reverse complement strand
CGGGCGGCGGCGAGGTGCGCCTCCAGCATCGTGACCGTCGCCGCCGTGCGGCCGGTGTAGCGGCGCAGCTCGAGATCGCGCGGAGCGGGCGTCGAGACGGGGGCGAAGGCCAGCAGGCACTTCCCCCACGCCGTGGCGTGCAGGGGCTGGCGGGTGTTGGTGCGCAGTGTCTGCGGCGACCCGTCCGGGCGGAAGACGTGGTGCACGAGCCCGGCCGCGTCGCCGTCGGGCACCGCGAGGTAGACCGCGCAGCCGGTGCCGCCCGCGAGCGCGTCCGCCCAGTTCATCGCCCGTGCGCGCAGGTCGTGGCGGTCCCAGCCGCTGGCGAGCGTGTACATCCCGACGCCGAGGCGGTAGAGCGAGCTGGACACGTCCTGGTCGACGAGGCCCTCCTCGCGCAGCGTCCGGACGAGCCCGTGCACCGTCGGGCGCGGCAGGTCCAGCGCGGCCGCCAGCTCGGCGAGGGCGAGCGGCCGCCCCGCACCGCCGAGCAGCCGCAGGATCGCCGCCGCCCGCTCGACGGACTGGATGGGTCCCGGCACGCAGTCCAGCCTACTGTGATCGACTCGACTGGATCAGTTCGACATTGTCGAACGACTTCGGTTGTCGGGTCGGTCCGCCGTTCCTAGTTTCGGTCGGGTCCGACCCCCGTCCGGTGTCCCACACCTCCGGGCGGGGGTCGTCACGACCGGAAAGGAGAGTTCGATGCGGAACTCCTACCTCGGCGAACTCAGCGCCGAGTTCGCCGGCACGATGATCCTCATCCTGTTCGGCAACGCCGTCGTGGCCCAGGTGGTCACGGCGTCGAGCGACAGCCCCCTGGGCGACCACGACTCGATCGCGTGGGCCTGGGGCCTCGGCGTGACGCTGGGCGTCTACGTCGCGGGCCGGATCTCCGGCGCCCACCTCAACCCCGCCGTGACCATCGCGCTCGCGGCCTACCAAGGGTTCGCCTGGAAGAAGGTCGCGCCCTTCATCCTGGCCCAGACGCTCGGCGCGTTCGTCGCCGCGCTCATCGTCCGGGTCACCTACTCCGACCTGATCAACAAGGTCGACCCGAACCACACCATCGCCACGCAGGGCATCTTCTCCACGCTGCCCGGCAACGGCGGGGACGGCGTCTCCATCCCGACGGCGTTCCTCGACCAGGTGGTCGGCACGGCCATCCTGGTGTTCGTGATCTTCGCGCTGGTCAACGCGCGCAACAACCCGCCGATGGCCAACCTGGCCCCGGTCGTCATCGGCCTGCTGGTCGTCGCGATCGGCATGGCATGGGGCGCCAACGCGGGCTACGCGATCAACCCGGCCCGTGACTTCGGCCCGCGCCTGGCCTCGTTCATCACCGGGTACGGCACGGCCTTCCTGGACCAGAACGGGAACCAGTACTGGTGGTTGCCGATCGTCGCGCCGATCATCGGCGGTCTGGTCGGCGGCGCGTTCTTCAAGATCCTGATCGGGCGCTACCTGACCGCGGACGAGGACCAGCTGCCCCAGCCCGTCGGCCGCGAGCCCGCCCCCGAGAAGCAGGCCTGACCCTCACCGAGGAGGACGATCCCATGCCCGAGTACGTCGGCGCAGTCGACCAGGGGACGACGAGCACCCGCTTCATGATCTTCGACCACGGCGGCAACGAGGTGGGCCGCCACCAGCTCGAGCACGAGCAGATCCTGCCGCAGGCCGGCTGGGTCGAGCACAACCCGGTGGAGATCTGGGAGCGCACCTCCTCGGTGATCCAGACGGGGCTCAACAAGACCGGGCTCACGGCGGGCGACCTCGCCGCGCTCGGCATCACCAACCAGCGCGAGACGGCGGTGGTGTGGGACAAGCGGACCGGACGGCCGCTCTACAACGCGATCGTCTGGCAGGACACCCGGACCGACCGGATCGCCTCGAAGCTGGAGCGCGAGGGCCACGGCGACACGATCCGCCGCAAGGCAGGCCTGCCGCCCGCCACGTACTTCTCCGGCGGCAAGATCCAGTGGATCCTGGAGAACGTCGACGGCGCACGGGAGGCCGCGGAGAGCGGGAACGCGATCTTCGGCAACACCGACTCGTGGGTGATCTGGAACCTCACCGGCGGGGTCAACGGCGGCGTGCACGTCACGGACGTGACCAACGCCAGCCGCACGATGCTCATGGACCTCGAGACCCTCGACTGGGACGACGAGCTGCTCGCCCTGTTCGGGATCCCGCGGTCGATGCTGCCGGAGATCCGGTCGTCGAGCTCACCGGAGCCCTACGGCACGACGCTGGCGAACGGCCCGCTGGGCGGCGAGGTGCCGCTGACCGGCATCCTCGGCGACCAGCAGGCCGCCATGGTCGGGCAGGTCTGCCTGGCGCCGGGCGAGGCCAAGAACACCTACGGCACCGGCAACTTCATGCTGCTCAACACCGGGACCGAGCTGGTCCGCTCGAACTCCGGGCTGCTCACCACGGTCTGCTACCGGTTCGGCAACGACGCACCGGTGTACGCCCTGGAAGGCTCGATCGCCGTCACCGGCTCGGCCGTGCAGTGGCTGCGCGACCAGCTCGGGATCATCTCCGGCGCGTCGCAGAGCGAGCAGCTGGCCCGTCAGGTCGAGGACAACGGCGGGGTGTACTTCGTGCCCGCCTTCTCCGGGCTGTTCGCGCCGTACTGGCGCTCCGACGCCCGCGGCGCGATCGTCGGGCTCTCCCGGTTCAACACCAACGCCCACCTGGCCAGGGCCACGCTCGAGGCGATCTGCTACCAGAGCCGGGACGTGGCCGACGCCATGGAGAAGGACTCGGGCGTGCACCTGGAGGTGCTCAAGGTCGACGGCGGCGTGACCGCCAACGAGCTCTGCATGCAGATCCAGGCGGACGTGCTGGGCGTGCAGGTCTCGCGGCCGGTCGTGGCCGAGACCACGGCGCTCGGCGCCGCGTACGCGGCGGGTCTGGCCGTCGGGTTCTGGAAGGACACCGACGAGCTGCGGGCCAACTGGAACGAGTCGAAGCACTGGGACCCGGCCTGGAGCGAGGAGCAGCGCCAGGCGGGGTACACCCAGTGGAAGAAGGCGGTCCAGCGGACGTTGGACTGGGTGGACGTGGACTAGTTCCGCCAGGTCCACCGCTCGTCGAGAGGAAAGACATCATGAGATCCGTCGCGCTCTCCCCGGATGCCCGTGCGCAGGCGTTGCGGGACATGGCGTCCGGCGAGCTCGACGTTCTCGTCGTCGGTGGTGGTGTCGTGGGTGCGGGTAGCGCCCTCGACGCCGCCACCCGCGGCCTGCGCGTCGGCCTCGTCGAGGCCAGGGACTACGCCGCCGGGACGTCGTCACGAAGCTCCAAGCTGATCCACGGTGGCCTGCGCTACCTGGAGATGCTGGACTTCCGGCTCGTCGCCGAGGCGCTGCAGGAGCGGGGGCTGCTGATCCAGAAGATCGCCCCGCACCTCGTGCGACCCGTGCCGTTCGTGTACCCGCTCAAGCACCACGTGTGGGAGCGGGCCTACGCGGGCGCGGGCGTCGCGCTCTACGACAGCCTCGGGCTGCTCTCCGGGCAGTCCCGCGGGGTGCCGCACCACAAGCACCTGACCCGCCGCGGTGCGCGGCGGATCGTGCCGTCGCTGCGCAAGGACGCCCTGGTCGGCGCCCTGCAGTACTACGACGCGCAGGTCGACGACGCCCGGCACACCATGTTCGTCGCCCGCACCGCAGCGGCGTACGGGGCGCACGTCGCGACCCGCGCCCGCGTCGTCGGGCTGCTGAAGGAGTCCGGCAGGGTGATCGGCGCGGAGGTCCACGACCTCGAGACCGGCGAGCGGATCCGGGTGCGCGCCAAGCAGGTCATCAACGCCACCGGGGTCTGGACGGACGAGACGCAGGGGCTGGCGGGCGAGCGCGGCCGGTTCCACGTCCGCGCGTCGAAGGGCATCCACCTGGTCGTGCCGCGGGACCGGATCCGGTCGGAGTCGGGGCTGATCCTGCGCACCGAGAAGTCCGTGCTGTTCGTCATCCCGTGGGGGCGGCACTGGATCATCGGCACCACCGACACCGATTGGGACCTCGACAAGGCCCATCCGGCGGCGTCGGCGGCGGACATCGACTACCTGCTGCACCACGTCAACGCGGTGCTCGAGCAGCCGCTGACCCACGACGACGTCGAAGGCGTCTACGCGGGGCTGCGGCCGCTGCTGGCCGGGGAGTCGGAGTCCACGTCGAAGCTGTCCCGCGAGCACGCCGTCGCGACCCCGGTGCCGGGGCTCGTGGTGGTCGCGGGCGGCAAGTACACGACCTACCGGGTCATGGCGAAGGACGCCGTCGACGCGGCCGTGCACGGCATGGACGCCAAGGTGCCCGAGTCCGTGACCAAGGAGATCCCGCTGCTCGGGGCCGAGGGCTGGGAGGCGCTGAAGAACTCGGTGCAGGTCCTGGCCGCGCAGTCGGGGCTGCACCCGGCGCGGATCGAGCACCTGCTCGGCCGCTACGGCTCGCTGGTATCGGAGATCCTCGACCTGGTGGCGGAGGACCCGTCGCTGGGCGAGCCGCTGGGTGGGGCGCCGGACCACATCCGGGCGGAGATCGTGTACGCGGCGGCGAGCGAGGGGGCCCTGCACCTCGACGACGTCCTGACCCGACGCACCAGGACGAGCATCGAGACCTTCGACCGCGGCCTGGGCGCCGCGCAGGAGGCCGCCGACCTGGTCGCCCCCGTCCTGGGCTGGACGGACGAGCAGAAGGCCAAGGAGGTCGAGCACTACCAGGGCCGAGTGGCGGCGGAGCGGGAGTCCCAGACCATGCCCGACGACGCCACAGCGGACAGCGCCCGCATGGGCGCCCCGGACGTGGTCCCCGTCGCCTGACCCACCCCAGCCCCGACCCGAACGAGCGGCACTCTCGCTCATACCTAGTGAGCGAGAGTGCCGCTCGTCCGCGTCCGGCGGTACGGTCCGGGCCCCGAATCCTGGAGGGCTCGTGACCACCACACTCACCGGCGAGCGCGCCGACCTCGTCGAATCCCTGCGTCGGCACCGCGGGTTCCTGAAGCAGACCATCGCGGGGGTGACCGAGGAGCAGGCCCGCACCCGCTCCACCGTCTCCGCGCTGACCCTCGCATCGCTGATCAAGCACGTCGCGGACACCGAGGAGCAGTGGATCGCGTTCGCCACCGGGGACGCCGGGGCGATGGGCGGCGGGGAGGACTGGTCCGACGGCGACTGGGACCCGAACGCGCCCGACCCCCGGTTCGTCCTCGCGGACACCGACACCCTGCCCGCCCTGCTCGCCCGCTACGACGAGGTCGCCGCGGCCACCGACGCTGTGGTCGAGAGCGGCGACCTGGACCACGCCACGCCGCTGCCCGAGGCCCCCTGGTTCGAGCCGGGCGCGGTCTGGACGCTGCGCCGCACCCTGCTGCACGTGATCGCAGAGACCTCCCAGCACGCCGGGCACGCGGACATCATCCGCGAGGCGATCGACGGCGCGAAGACGATGGGCTGAACGGCGACGGGCTGAGCTGTGGCGCACTGACCGATATCCCACATCCCGGCGGGTTGACGAACAGCACGCCGGAAGGTCGGATGGTGATGTGAGTGCATCAACGACGGTGGGGCCGGAGGCCAGGGCGGCGATCGCGAGCGCGGTCGTCGGCAGGGATCGGGAGCTGACGCTGGTCCTGGCGGCGGTCGCCGCGGGGCGGGACGTGTTGCTGGAGGGCCCCCCGGGCACGTCGAAGTCCACGATGCTGCGCGCGATCACCGAGCACTGGGGCGTGCCGTTCGTGCTGGTGGAGGGCAACGCCGAGCTCACGCCGGCCCGCCTGGTCGGACACCACAACCCGGCCCGGGTGCTGCAGGAGGACTACTCCGCGGACAACTTCGTCCCCGGCCCGCTGGTCGAGGCCATGCGCGAGGGCGGGTTCCTCTACATCGAGGAGCTCAACCGCGCGCCGGAGGACACGCTGAACGTGCTGCTGGGCGCGATGGCCGAGCGCGCGGTGACCGTGCCCCGCGTCGGCACCATGAAGGCCGAGTCGACATTCCGGGTGCTCGCGAGCATGAACCCGTTCGACAACGTGGGCACCGCCCGGATCTCCGACTCGGTCTACGACCGCTGGAACCGGCTCGCCGTGGGCTACCAGTCGGCCGAGGAGGAGGCGGACATCGTCGGCCGCCGCACGGGATCCGAGGACGAGGACCTGATCGCCGACGGGGTGGCACTCACGCGCGCCACGCGAAACCATCCCGAGCTGCGCCGGGGCTCGTCGGTGCGCGGCGCGATCGACCTGGTCGCCATCGCGATGGAGCTGCAGAAGATCGACCCGGCGGCGGACCGCAACCGCGTGGTCCTGGACTCCGCCCTGCTGGCCCTGTCGGCCCGGATCGGGGTCGACGAGGCCTCGGACGCCACGCCCGAACAGGTGATCACCGAGATCTGGGAGAACCATTTTTTCTCCGCCCCCGGCGGGCAGCGCCGGGCCCGCACCGCCTAGACGTCCCGAACGCCGTCGCGCTGCCCACCGCCGAGAACGGTGAGCGACGGACCCTCGATCCCCTGCGCCGCAAGCCCAAGAAGCTCTCGGCCGCACCCGACCTGTTCCAGAAGGGCAAGGGCGCGCCCGTCGTCGCCGAGCTGAACCCGGAGCGCGGCGGGGGCGGGACCGACCAGCCCGCGGGCGGGCAGGGCGTGCTCGTCACGGCGCAGAAGGCCGCCCAGAAGGACCTCTCCGACCTGCTCGAGGATGCCGCGCCGGATCCCGCCGTGGCGTCGATGGCGCAGGCCATCGCCCGCCGCCTGTCGGTCCGCCGCCGCCCGCGAGACGCCCGTTCCGAACGCGGCACCGGCGCCCTGGCCTCGGTCCCGTACGCCTACCGCTCGGACGACATCGACCTGGACAAGACGATCGAGATGCTGGCCGAGCGGCCGGTGCCGGAGGACACCGACGTGATCGTCCGGGAGCGGATGAGCTCCCGACGGGCGGCGGTGCTGATCGTGGACGTGTCCGGCTCGATGCGGGGCGAGAAGGTCCGGATCGCCGCCGCCACGGTCGCAGCGCTGTCCGCGGACCTCTCCGGCGCCGGGGACCAGCTCGCGCTGGTCGCCTTCTGGTCCGACGCCGCCGTCGTCAAGGGGCTGACGGAGCCCGCTCCGCCGTCGAAGCTGCTGGACACGCTGCTCCGGATCCCCGCGCGCGGGCTCACCAACGTGGGCTTCGGGCTGTCGGTGGCGCACGCCGAGCTGGCCCGCTCCGCGGCGCGGCGGCGCACGGCGATCCTGCTGACCGACGCCGTGCACAACGCGGGCCCCGATCCCCGCGACCTCGCCCGCCGCTTCGGCGAGCTGCACGTCCTGCTGGAGACCGACGGCGAGCACGACCTCCCGCTGGGCCGTGACATCGCCCGCCTCGGCCACGGCACCCTGACCCCGGTGCACACCCACCGAGACGTCGCCCCCGCCCTGAACCGCATCCTGAACCGCTAGAAGGAGTCCCATGAGTGCCGTCATCGTCGTCGCCACCGTCTCGCCGAAGCCCGGGGAGGAGCAGGCCGTGCGCGAGGCCATCCTCGCCGCGATCCCGAAGGTGCACGCCGAGCCGGGCTGCGGGAAGTACGCCCTGCACGAGCCGACCGGAGACTCCACCGACCTGGTGTTCGTGGAGAAGTGGGAGTCGCAGGAGGCGCTGGAGACCCACAGCGGCGGGCCGGCGCTCAAGGAGCTGGGCGGGGCGCTGAAGGGCAAGCTCGCCGCGCCGCTCGACGTGCGGACCTTCACCGCGATCCCCGCGGGTACGGCGGAGCAGGGCACCCTGTAAGTGCCCCGCACCCTGATCGGCCTGCCCGAGATCGAGGAGGCCGCCCGGCAGCTCGCCGGGCACCTCGTCCGCACCCCCACGCTGCCGAGCCCGGGGCTCTCCGCCCTGCTCGGCGTGCCGGTCACGGTGAAGCTGGAGCTGTTGCAGCGCACCGGTTCGTTCAAGGCCCGGGGCGCCACGGCGAAGCTGCTCTCGCTCACCGCGGCCGAGCGGCAGGCGGGTGTGGTCGCGGTCAGCGGCGGGAACCATGGGATCGCGGTCGCGGAGATGGCCGGTGTGCTCGGCGTCGCCGCGACCGTGGTGATGCCGGAGTCCGCCTCCGCGAGCACGGTCGCCGCGTGCCGGGCCACGGGGTCGGACGTGCGGCTGACCCCGGACGTCACCCAGGCGTTCGTGCTGGCCGCGGAGCTGCAAGCGGCCGGGCGGACGATGGTCCACCCGTTCGACGACCCGGTGGTCGCGGCCGCGCAGGGCACCGTCGGCCTGGAGCTGGCCGAGGAC
>NZ_JACBXB010000188.1 GCF_013870575.1 Pseudonocardia pini | reverse complement strand
GTCCGCTCGTGTCCCACGCCGTGGCCGTCCGCCTGCTCCTCGGAGTGCTCGCCGTCGCCCTGGTCGTGCCCGCGGTCTCGCTGGCCACCACCGTCCCGCCGCGGCACTACGCCTGGAACATGTTCACGGGCGGGGACACCGAGTACCGCTACGAGGGCACCACCGTCGCGGGCGCGGCCGTGCCGGTCGATCCCGCGCTGGCCGGGAGCCCCTGGTCGGCCGTGCACTACGGCCCGGAGACCCCCGCCGCGCTCTGCGCCGCGAGACCCGAGCTGGTCCGGGTGCTGCGCTACGCGGACGCCGAGATCGAGGGGGCCTACCCGTGCTGAGGCTCCCCGAGACCCTGCCCGCCCGCCCGGTCGCCGCGTACCGGGTGGTGCTCGGCCTGGTCGCCGTCGTCCGGGCGGCGGCCCTGACCGCCAACCCGTACCTCGGCAACCGGCCGCACCCGCTCTACGGCTGGGTGCCCGCCCTGCCGACGCCGGTGTGGACGGCCGTGGGACTGGTCATGCTGGTCGCCGCGGTCGCGCTGGTGCTGGGCGTGCTCGCACGGCCCGCCGCCCTCGTCGTGGGGCTCTGCGTGTTCGCCGAGATGTGGGGCGCCGGCTACTACGGCAACGGCGCCTACCTGCTCGGGACCATGGCGATCCTGTTGTCGTTCAGCCGCTGCGACGCGGCGTTCGCGCTGCGCGGCAGGCCCGCCGACGAGGTCTGGGCGCCCCCCGTCCTGCTGCTGCGCGCCCAGATCTCGGTCGTCTACCTCTACGCCGCGCTCGGCAAGCTCAACCAGGACTACCTCGTGGGCAACGGGCTCGCGGGGGACGCCGGCGTGCTCGTCCCCGCGGGTCTGCTGGTGTTCCCGCTGGTCGCGGTGCTGGCCGTGGGCGCGGTGGTGCTGGAGCTGTTCCTCGCCGTGGCGCTGTGGGTGCCCAGGCTCCGCCCGGTCGCTATCCCGCTGGGCGTGCTGCTGCACCTCGGCATGATCGCCTGGCTGTCCGACGGGCCGCTCGCCGTCATGGAGCTGGGATGCTTCGCGGCCACGACGGCGGGCGGCTACCTCCTCTTCCTGGACGCACTCCCTAGTCGAAGAGGTCGGGGTCGGTCCGGACGATCTCGTCCCACAGCGGCTGGAAGGCGAACCAGCCCGCATACGGCGTCCCGCTCTGTTCCCGGGTGAACCGGGCGTTGGCCGGGTCGACCAGGATCGGCGTGCCCGCGGCCTCGGCGAGCAGCTGCGCCTGGCAGTTGCGCTCGGTGCTCACGAACCACCACGCCGCCTCGGCCACCGTCTGTCCCACGGTGAAGATGCCGTGGTTGCGGTGGAAGCACATCGCGTTGTCGCCCAGGCCCTCGGCGAGCAGCCTGCCCGCCTCCTCGTCGACGACCACGGCGCCCGCCCCCTCGGTGACGACCGTGTGGTTCTCGTAGAGCGCGCACGCGTCCTGGGTGATCGGGTCCAGCGGCCTGCCCAGCGAGGACCACGCCTTGCCGTACACGGAGTGCGCGTGCGCCGCGGCGACGACGTCCGGCCGGGCCCGGTGCACGGCCGAGTGGATCACGAACCCGGCCCGGTTGACCGGCTTGTCCCCGTGCCGGATCCGCCCCGTGTGGTCGACGAGGAGCAGGTCGGAGACCCGGATGTGCCGGAACGACATGCCGAAGGGGTTCACCCAGAACATGTCGGGGTGCTCCGGGTCGCGCACCGTGATGTGGCCGGCGATGCCCTCGCCGAAGCCGAACCTGCCGAAGATCCGGAAGGCGCCCGCGAGCTGCTGCTTGCGGTGCTCGCGCTCCTCCTCGACGGTCGCGAAGACCGGCGGCTTCGGCAGGCTCAGCCCGCGCTGGGTCGGTTCGTAGGCGGTCATGGAGTCGGGAGCGGTCGTCGTCGGCGCAGCCATGCCTCGACGGTGCGCCGCGCACCGGCCGACGTCAACCACTACCGACGGGCGCACGGCCCGCGCCGCCCACCGCCCGACGGGAGGAATGCGGCAACCCGGACACGACCCTCTGTGACCATTCGGGCTTCGCGTGAGGAGTGAGGAGTCCCATGGCGGCGGTGGAGACCGGGGAGCGGAGGCGGACCCCGTTGGCGTTGCTGCGGGCGGCGCGCGCCGCCCGTGGGGGTGTGCAGCGGCTGCACCGGAGGATGGCGCCCGCACCGACCGCGATGCTCGACATGATCGGCGGCCACCGCACCACGCAGGCGATCTACGTGGCCGCCCGGCTCGGGATCGCGGACGAGCTGGCCGCGGGCCCGCTCACCCCGGGTGAGATCGCGCGCCGGGTCGAGGCGGATCCGGACGGCGTGCGCAGGCTGCTGCGGGCGCTCGCGGGCATGGAGGTCTTCGCCCTGCGCCCCGACGGCCGGTACGAGCTGACCCCGCTGGCGGACACGCTCCGCAGCGACCACCCCCGTTCGACGCGCTCCGCCGCCCTCTACTGGGGCTCCCCGCCGCACTGGGAGCACTGGGGACACCTGGTCGACGCCGTCCGCCGCGGCAGGCCCGTCGTGCCCGCGCTGCGCGGCACGGACGTCTGGTCCTACCTGAGGTCCGAGCCCGAGTTCGCCGCCGCCTTCGACGAGGCCAAGGAGGGTCTGGCGGACTCGGCGCGAGAGGCCGTCGTCGAGGCCTACGACTTCACGGAGCTGCACACCGTCGTGGACGTCGGGGGCGGCCGCGGTCAGCTGCTCACCGCGATCCTGGAGGTCGCCCCGCAGGCCCGCGGCGTGCTCTTCGACCAGCCGTCGGTCGTCGACGGGCTCGGCGGGCTCGGCGAGCGGTGCGCCGTCGAGGCGGGGTCGTACTTCGACGAGGTCCCCGAGGGGGCCGACTGCTACCTGCTCAAGAACGTCCTGCACGACTGGACCGAGCAGCAGGCGCTGCAGATCCTCGGCACGATCCGTCGGGCCGTCGCGCCCACCGGTCGGCTGCTGCTCGTCGAGACCGTGATCCCGGAGGGCAACGTCCCCCATCCCGGCAAGCTCGCGGACCTCGAGATGCTGCTGCTCGTCGGCGGCCGCGAACGCACCGAGCGGGACTACCGGGCGCTGCTGGCGCAGGCGGGGTTCGAGCTGGTGCGGACCCTGCCGACCGCCTCGCCGCTGTCGATCCTGGAGGCCGTCCCGGCCTGACGGACGTCTCGGACCGGATCCGGTGGGCCGTCGCGCTGCTCGACCCGCGCCCCGGACGTCGGATCCTGGAGCTGTGCACGTCTGGTTCGGCGCGGGCGGAGGCCGAGGGTCTGGCCGTGTCCGGCGTCCGCGCGGAGCGGTGAGACGATCGGGGCATGTCAGCGCGCCCGCCGATCCTGGACGTCCCGATCGCCACCGAACCCATCCGGCTCGGCCAGTTCCTCAAGCTCGCCGGTCTCGCGGAGGACGGCGTGCACGCCCGGGAGCTCGTCGAGGCGGGCGAGGTCGAGGTGGACGGGCGGCCGGAGACCCGTCGGGGCGCCCAGCTGCACCGGGGCCAGGTGGTGGCCGTGCAGGGGCGGCGGGCCCGCCCCGTGGAGTAGGTCAGGTCCCCAGGATCCGGTCCATGTCCTCGCCGACGACCGGGGACAGCGACGTCATGAACGTGGCCGTGAGGTGGTTGTCGTCCTGGTAGACCAGCACGTTGCCGATCTCGGCGGGGCAGGTCTGCGGGCCGCAGTAGTAGTCCGTGTAGTCCAGGAAGGACACGTTCTGCGGCAGGTCCGGGATCGTCTGCCACGGCGGGACCGGGGCGTACAGCGCGGCCCGCTCCTGACCGCAGACCTCGGCGCCGCGGCCCGCCTGCTGCAGGCAGTCGGCAGGCCGGAAACCGGGCTCGTAGCGGGGGTTGTCCCGGAAGGCGACCACCGGGATGCCCAGGGCGTCGAGCTCGCGCCAGCGGTCGACGAAGCCCTGCGGGGTGACCTCCGTCGGTCCCGCGGTCACGTTCCGGCTGGCGATCGTGACGACGGCGTCCGGCCTCAGGTCCACGAGCTCGGCGGCGACGGCCTGGTTGAAGTCCAGGCAGACCGGGTCGCCCGGGTAGACCTCCGACGCCGTGGAGAACGGGCAGGCGCCGTGCAGGATCGCCGTGAGCTCGACGTTGCGCGCGTGCGCCCACGGCACCAGCGCGGCGGTGAACTGCTGGGAGTGCGAGTCCCCGACGATCACGATCCGCTTCACGGGCGGCCCCGCGCCGTCGACCGGGGGCAGGGTGCAGGCGGAGTGCTGGGGGAGCCGGGGGAGCGGCGCGCAGTTCCACCGCTCCACGTGGGACCAGTCGTCCGAGGCCGAGACCATCGGCGGCAGCAGGGGCGCGAGGGTGTCCTCGGTGGGGACGAAGCCCTGGCGCATGGCGAGCGCCCCCGGGTGGGTCTCGTCGCCGACCACGGCGACCGAGTCCGCGCGGGTGGCCGTCTCGTACTGCCAGGCGCCCGCGGCCAGGAGGACCGCGAGCAGGCCCGCCAGCGCGCCGCGGTAGCGGGTGCGGTCGGACATCCGCGCGCGCCGGATGGGCTCCTCGACGAGGTGGTGGGTGAGCACCGCCAGGACCACCGAGATCCCGATGATCACCGCCCCGCCGCGCAGTCCCACCGCCGCCCGGTCCAGCAGGACCAGGTACAGGACGAGGACCGGCCAGTGCCACAGGTAGAGGGCGTAGCTGATGTCCCCCAGGTACCTCAACGGCCGCGAGGACAGCAGCCGGTCCACGCCGAGCCCGCTGCCCGTGGCGCCGGCCACCAGCACCAGCGCGGCCGCACCGGTCGGCCAGAGCGCGGCGATCCCGGGGAACACCGCGTCCACCTGCAGGACCGCGCCGCAGGCCACGAGCGCCACGACGCCGAGCCAGCCGAGCACGACCCGGGTGCGGGCGGACAGCACGATCGCGTCGATGGTGAGGGCGAGCAGCCCGCCCAGCGCGAACTCCCACACCCGGGTCAGCGAGTGGAAGTAGGCCAGTGGCTGGTCGGTGATCGTGAGCGCGACGGAGAAGGTCAGCGAGGCGGCGAACAGCCCGCCGAGGGTGAGCAGCAGGTAGGTGCGCAGCTTCTCCCGGACGGACCCGGCGATCAGCGCGACCAGGGCGACCAGCAGCGGCCACACCAGGTAGAACTGCACCTGGATCGACAGCGACCAGAAGTGCTGCACCAGGCTCTGGGTGTTGTGCTGGGCCGCGTAGTCCACCGAGTCCGCGGCCAGCTGCCAGTTCTCCAGGAAGACGGCCGAGGCGAAGAGCTCGTGCAGCGTCTGCTGCCAGCGCGCCTCGGGGAGCAGGAGCCACCCCGCGACGACGGCACCCAGCAGGACGGTGAACGCGGCGGGGAGCAGCCGGGCGGCCTGCCGGGCCCAGAGGGGCCGGAAGCGCAGGGCGTCCCGGGCGGCCGCGCGGTGGAGCTGGCCGGTGATCAGGAACCCGGAGATCAGGAAGAAGACGTCGACGCCGCCGGACACGCGGCCGAACCACACGTGGTAGGCCACGACGAGGACCACGGCGAGCGCGCGCAGGCCCTGGAGCTCGGGGCGGAACCGCCGGGTCCGGGGCTCGACGAAGCCCGCGGGGACCGGCTCGTCGGACGGGCCCGGGAGTGGCTGGCTCAATCCGGCCCCTTCGATTCGTGCCCTGAGCGACGTCTTTCACTGTAAGTCGGCGATGCCCCGCTCGCTCGGCGGGGGTGGGCCGATCGGCCTACACGTGCGGCTCAGTAGCCGACGTAGTCCCCGGCGTGGTTGCTCCGCCCGCCTGCCTCGACGGTGTCGAGACCGTAGTTGGCGATCATGTAGCGCAGGCCCGCGGTGATGTTCGCGACCGGGTCGGTGATCCCCCGGTCGGAGACGCTCGGGTGCACGTAGGCCCGGAAGGTCGAGGGGATGGTCTGCATCAGACCCTGCGACGGGGTGCCCCGCTGGGCGTTGGAGTCCCAGTTGTTGATGGCGCGCGGGTTGCCGCCGGACTCCGCCATGATGATCTTCTTGACGCCGGGCGCGAGGCTCTGCGGGAGGTCGCAGATCTCGAGCGCCTGGGCGATCCAGCCGTCGAGGCCGCCCTTGGCGATGAGCGAGTCCAGGCGCTGCTGCTCCGCCTGGGCCGCCGCCTCCTTGGCGTGCTGCTCGGCGATCGTGTCGGCGATCTTGCCCGCCTTGTCCAGCGAGGCGAGGTCGAAGTCCTCGGTCGCGTCGGCGGAGTCGAGGCCAGCGATGCCGAAGGCGACCGGGCTGACGTGCGCGGTGTCGGAGACCGTGTCCGCGGCGGGGAGCGCGGCCTGGTTCGCGGCGAGGGAGGTCGCGATCGTGGTGGTCTCGGCGGCGTCGGCCACCGCCTGTCCGGCGTCGCCGGAGGTCACGGCGGCGAAGGTGCCGGTCGCCAGCACGCCGAAGGCGGCGCCGACGGCGGCGGTGGACGACGCGACGGTACGTCGGGCGACGTGACCGCGGGGAGCGGTCGCGTGCCTGGCGGCGTGACTCGCGGGTACCCGGTGGGGAACCGGGAGCGCGTCGCCACGCCGGCCGCCTGGGGAGCGGTGGCCAGCCAAGGTGCGTGCCTTTCGATCAGGCGGCCGTAGCGCGGACGGGCCCGGGTTCGGGGTCCCGGGGAGTCGGTGGGGAGTCCGGCTCCTGCAGCCCGTTCGTGATCTGGCCGTGATGACTGCGGCGACATTACGGATGGTGACCCCGGGGACACAACCCTCAGGGCTGCCTGTCGCCGCTGGTCCAGGGCCGTTCGTCGCGACGTCCACCGGCTGGGTGAGTCGGTCGTCGTGCGGTGAGCGGTCACGCACTGCATTCGGCGGTATGCTGGTGCTGAATCCAGCTTCAGGTCAATGGCTCGGGATCGGGGTGGCCGTGCACGCGAAGGACCTGCTGACCATCGGGGAGGTCGTGGACCGCAGCGGTTTCCCGCACTCCGCCCTGCGGTACTACGAGCGGGAGGGGCTCGTCGCCGCCACCCGGACCACCGGCGGCCAGCGGCGCTACGAGCGGAGCGTGCTGCGGCGGCTCGCGTTCATCCGCGCCGCGCGGGCCATCGGGATCGGGCTCGACGAGGTGCGCACCGCGCTCGACGCCCTGCCCGCCGACCACACCCCCACGAAGGCGGACTGGACCCGGTTGTCGCAGACCTGGCGGGGCAGGCTGGACGAGCAGATCGACGCCCTGGTCGCCCTCCGCGACGGCCTGGACTCCTGCATCGGCTGCGGCTGCCTCTCCCTGGCCAGATGCCGCCTGATGAACCCCGACGACCGAGCGGGCGCAGCGGGCGACGGCGCCCGCATGCTCCCGGCGGCCCTCCGGCGCACCCCCGCCTGAAGACTGCACGATCATGCGGGGTCGGGGGTCTCCAGGCGGGCCGCGCGCAGGGCGGAGCGGCGGACCTTGCCGGTGTCCTCGCGCAGGGGATGGTCGACGCGCTCGACCGTCGCGGGCACCTTCTGGGGGGACAGCCGCTCCCGGACGTGCGCGCGCAGGTCCTCGTCGGTGACCGGCTCGGCGAGCTGCACCAGGGCGTGCACGCGGGAGCCGAGGTCGTCGTCGGGCAGGCCGATCACGCACGAGGACAGGACGGCGGGGTGCGCGTCGAGCGCCGCCTCCACCTCCGCCGGGTACACGTTGGACCCACCGACGAGGATCATGTCGCTGCGCCGGTCGGCGAGGTAGAGGTAGCCGTCGGCGTCCATCCGGCCGAGGTCGCCCAGGGACTCCCAGCCGTCCCGGTGGTTCGCCGTGGCCCCGAGGTAGCGGTACGGGTTCTCCGGGACCCTCATCCAGACCTCGCCCACCTCGCCGACGGGCAGCGGGTTCCCCTCCTCGTCCCCGATCCGCATCTCGCCGGACACCACCGGCCCCACGGATCCGGGGTGCGCGAGCCAGTCCCGGCCGTCGATCATGCAGCTGGCCTGCGACTCCGTCCCCGCGTACAGCTCCACCACGGTCTCCGGGCCGAACCAGTCCAGACACCCCCGCTTGACGTGCTCGGGGCAGGGCGCGCCCACGTGCAGGAGGGTGTCCACGGTGGACACGTCGGCGGCCGCGCGCACCTGCGCGGGCAGCCGGAGCAGGCGGCCCATCAGCGTGGGCACCGCGTAGAGCCACGTGACCCGGTGCGCCGAGACCGCGTCCAGCACGGTCGCCCCGTCGAACCGGTCGAGCACCACCACGGTCCCGCCCAGGACCAGGCTCATCAGCGAGAACATGAAGGGCGCGTTGTGGTAGAGCGGCGCGGTCACTGCGAAGACCTCGTCGCCGCCGCGGATCCGCAGTCGCGGGGCCGCGGCCGTGACCGTCTCGAGCAGGCCCGCGTTGCCTGCCAGGATGATCTTCGGGC
>NZ_JACBXB010000187.1 GCF_013870575.1 Pseudonocardia pini | reverse complement strand
AGGTTCAGCCCGGCGGCGCGCTCGACGTCGTGGCGGACGGCGCGATGGACGACGTGGAGCGCATCTTCGCACTGCACTGCGACCCGCGGCTCGAGGTCGGCAGGCTCGGCACCCGGGTCGGCCCGATCACCTCGGCGTGCGACGTCGTGGAGATCCGGCTGACCTCGCCCGGCGGCCACACCGCCCGCCCGCACCTCACCGCGGACCTGGTCGAGGCGCTGGGCCTGCTCATCACGCAGCTCCCGCTGCTGCTGACCCGTCAGGTGGACCCGCGCTCCGGGACCGTCCTGGTGTGGGGGGCCGTGCAGTCCGGCGAGGCGGCCAACGCGATCCCGCAGCACGGCGTCCTGCGCGGCACGCTCCGCACCGCGGACCACGCCACGTGGGCCGAGCTGGAGGGCAAGTTCCGCGCCCTGGTCGCGGCCGTGCTGGCGCCCACCGGCGTCGGGTACGTCATCGACCACATCCGCGGGGTCCCGCCGGTGGTCAACGAGGCGGACAGCTCCGGCATCCTGCGGGACGCGGCCATCCTCACCGGCGGGCTCGACGCGGCGGCGGACACCGAGCAGTCCTCCGGCGGCGAGGACTTCGCGTGGTACCTGGAGAAGGTGCCGGGCGCGATGGCGAGGCTGGGTGTGTGGCCGGGGGTGGGCCCGATGAAGGACATCCACCAGCCCACCTTCGACCTCGACGAGCGTGCCCTCCCCTTCGGCGTGCGAGTCCTGGTCAACAGCGCCCTGGCGGCCCTGGCCCGCTGACCCGACCCGACCCGCGAGTCCCCCACTTCCGACGCGCGAGTCGGACAACAGTCTCCGCGAGTCCCCCGGTTTCGACGCGCGAGTCGGACATCGTGCCGGGGCTGTTGTCCACAGAAGCGTGCACCTGTGGACAACTTCGTCGCTGCGCAGCGGGCGGGGCGACTCGGCGGTCACTCTGTGGCCGTGGAGACCCTCACGAACCTTCATGGCGCCGTCCCGCGGAGCAGGCTCGCCCGCGAGATCGGTGAACGGGCGGCCCGCCTCGCGATCGAGGCGGGCGAATGGCGCGTGCCCTGGCCAGGCGTCCTCGTCCCGGCGGCCCGAGCCGTCGACCCCCTCGCACTGATCGGGGCGGCGACTCTCTTCGCGGGCGACGATACCGTCGTCTGCGGGAGGACGGCGGCCTGGTTGTACGGGTGCCGGGCGACCGAGCCCCTCCCGGTCCACCTCGCCGTGCCCTACGGGCGGAAGCCGCGCCGGTACGACGGCCTCGTGGTCCACAACGGCCGCGACCTGAGCCCGGATCGCGCCGAGCACCTGGACCTGCCGGTTCTGGCGCTGGACCGCGTCCTCGCCGACCTCCTGTGCCGGGACCACGGCCCCTCCGCGTTCGCGATCTACGACGAGGCCCTGGGACTCGCCGAGGACGCCGAGGCGCTGCGCGCAGAGGTCCGACATCGGATCGGGACGCGCGTCGACCGTCGAGGGGCGAGGCGGGCGGGGCTCCTGGTCGAGTTGGCAGGCGGGAGGCCGCGCTCGCCCGCCGAGAGCCGGTTGCAGTTCCGGATCGTCGACCTGGGCTTTCCGAACCCGGTGCTCAACCACCCGCTCCACGACGCGACGGGGCGGCTGCTCTTCCTTCTCGATCTGGCCTGGCCGGGCCTGCGGATCGCTCTGGAGTACGACGGGCACGTCGCCCACAGTGGAAGGGAGTCCGCGGACGCGGACGCGGACCGGCAGCGGGAGCTGGAGCGGCGCGGGTACATCGTGATCCGGGTGACCGCGGCGGACATGAAGGACATCACCCGGGTCGAGCAGGAGCTCGCCGCGGCCTTCCGCCTCCGGGGTCTTCCCGTGCGGCGCACGCCCGGTGTTCTCGAGGCTCGCAGGCATCGCGATCGGGGGTGGTCGCCTCGATAGGCTCAGCCCGAGGACGGGAGGCGCCATGGAGGTGTCGGTGGCTGGGCGTCGCGTGCCGATCACGACGTCGGGAACGGGGCCGAACATGGTCCTGGTCCACGGTGGTGGTGTCGGGCCTGCGGACTACCGACGCACCATCGCGCGGCTGAGCACGCGGCTCACGGTGCATCACTACAACCGGTACACCGAACCACCCGGCGTCTACGATCTCGACGCGGACGTCGCGCTCCTCCGCGAGGTGCTCGCCCTCACCGGCGCCCGCCGCGTGCTGGGGCACAGCGTCGGTGGCTTCCTCGTGCTGCACGCCGCTGCGCAGGGGCTGCCGCTGGAGCGGATAGCGCTGTACGACGCGGCGGTCAGCATCGACGGGAGCTTCCCCTCCTGGTACCTCGACGACTTCGAGGCGGCCGTCGCCGCCGGCGATCTCCCGACGGCGTTCGCCCTGGTCGGGAGGGGCCTCCGGCATACCCCGGGGCCAGCGCTTCCGATGCCGGTGGGGAAGGTGGTCGGCGCCCTCTTCGCCCGGACGCCCATCGGACGTCGGATGGGTGAGCGGTTCACCACGGTCGTCGGCGAGGCGCGGGCGGCCACGGACCACGACGGGCCCGCCTCCGCGTACGTCCCGATCGAGGCGGAGGTGTTGCTGGCCTTCGGTGGCGCCGGCCCGGCTCACTACGGCGAGAGTGCCCGCGCCCTCGCCGCGGCGCTCCCGAACGCCAGGGCAGTCGCGATGCCGCGCGCTCGGCACGACTGGCTCAACCGAGCGGGAGCCGCCTTCATGCAGCCGTTCGAGGACTTCCTCGCAGGCTGACCGCGCCGACCGACGGCGCACGCCGGCAGGCTCGCGGGCATTGGTGTCCGACGCGCGCGTCGAGACCGGGGGACTCGCGGGCGGTGGTGTCCGACTCGCGCGTCGAGACCGGGGGACTCGCGGTCAGGGGCTCTTCTGGCTGGGGCGGTTGCGGAGCTCGGTGACGTAGTCGTCCGGGGCGCCTGCGGCCTCCGCCGCGTCCGCGATCACGCCGAGGTAGCGGGCGCTGGGGGCGCCGCCCTCGTAGGCGTTGAGCACGTAGATCCAGGCCAGGGCACTGCCCTCCATGGTCTGCACCCGCAGTCGCAGCTTCTTGTGCAGCCCCAGCTCGCCACCCTCCCAGCGGTCGAGCTGGGCGGCGTCGTGGTCCGGCACGTCGTACAGCACGACGAAGACCTGCGAACCCGGGTCCTCGACCACGGTGGAGAGCGCGCCCTCCCAGGCGTAGTCCTCGCCGCCGAAGGTGAGCCGCCACCCCATCAGCCACCCCGTGCCCGCCATCGGCGAGTGCGGGGCGCGCTCCTTCATCTGGGCGGGGTCCATGTTCGACCCGTAGGCGGCGTAGAGCGGCACGGGGACAGGGTAACGGCGACCACCAGGCACGGTTCCGGTGGCACCGCTTAGGGTGGTCCCGACATCCGCCGAGCACCGAGGGGACGTGCGCGAAGTGACCCGCATCGTGATCATGGGCGGTGGGCCCGCCGGGTACGAGGCGGCGCTGGTCGCGGCACAGCACGGCAGCGACGTCACCGTCGTCGAGGCGGACGGGATGGGCGGCGCCTGTGTGATCCACGACTGCGTGCCGTCGAAGACCTTCATCTCGTCCGCGGCGGTCCGCGTGGACCTACACCGCGCCGAGGACCTGGGCGTCCTGCTCGACCGGGACACCGAGGGCGTCGACCTCCCCAAGGTCAACAGCCGGGTCAAGGGCCTCGCGAAGGCCCAGTCCGCGGACATCCGAGCCCGGGTCGAGGGCGAGGGCGTCCGGATCATCAACGGCCGGGCGTCGTTCCTCGACGAGTCCTCCGGCAGGCTGCCGCACACCGTCGAGGCCCGGCACGCGGACGGGACCGTCGAGAAGCTGCATGCGGACACCGTGCTCATCGCGACGGGCGCCACGCCCCGCGTGCTGGACTCCGCGCGCCCGGACGGCGAGCGCATCCTCACCTGGCGCCAGCTCTACGACCTCCCGGCGCTGCCGGAGCACCTGATCGTCGTCGGGTCCGGGGTGACGGGCGCGGAGTTCGTGTCCGCGTACGTCGAGCTCGGGTGCCGGGTCACGCTGATCTCCAGCCGGGACCGGGTCCTGCCGAGCGAGGACGCGGACGCCGCGGCGGTCCTGGAGGACGTCTTCGCCGAGCGCGGGGTCGAGATCCTCCCCAAAGCCCGGGCCGAGTCCGTGCTGCGAGACGGCGACGAGGTCGTCGTCACGCTCGCCGACGGTCAGGTCGTCCGCGGGTCGCACGCCCTGATGACCGTCGGCTCGGTGCCCAACACGGGCGACATCGGCCTGGAGAAGATCGGGATCGAGACGGACCGTGGCGGCTTCATCCCGGTCGACCGCGTGTCCCGCACCTCGGTGCCCGGCATCTACGCGGCGGGAGACTGCACCGGCCTGCTGATGCTCGCGTCCGTCGGCTCCATGCAGGGCCGGATCGCGATGTGGCACGCGCTGGGCGAGGGCGTCGCGCCGATCCGGCTGCGGACGGTCGCGTCGAACGTCTTCACCCGGCCGGAGATCGCGACCGTCGGCATCAGCCAGCGCGCGATCGACGCGGGCGAGGTCCCGGCTCGGACGGTCATGCTGCCGCTGGCCACGAACCCGCGCGCGAAGATGCGCGGGCTGCGGCGCGGCTTCGTCAAGCTGTTCTGCCGCCCGGCCACGGGTGTGGTGATCGGCGGCGTGGTCGTGGCGCCCGTGGCGAGCGAGCTCGTCCTGCCGATCGCGCTGGCGGTGCAGAACGGCCTGGGTGTGGACGACCTCGCCCACACCTTCTCGGTCTACCCGTCGCTGTCCGGCTCGATCACCGAGGCCGGGCGGCAGCTCATGCAGCACTCCGACCTCGACTGAGGTCGTGCGCGGCGATAGTCGCTCCAGCGACCATCGCCGCTCACAGGGTCGGGGTCGGGGACATCCCTGATCCGGCGGGGCCGCGGTGGGCGGACCGTGGACGCCATGACCACTCCCGTCTCCACCCGCGTCCCGGTGCTCCCGGTGGTCGCGGCCGGTGTCGGCGCGCAGCTCGCCGACGACCTCCTCTTCGTGTTCCTGCCCGCCTTCCCGGGGGCGGCGGCCATCCTCGCGATCGGGCTCACCGCCGTCGCCGCCCGGATGGTGACCGGCAGGCTGCAGGGCTCCGCCGTGCCGCGCGCCGGGCTCGCTCTCGGTGCGGTGTCCGCGCTGCTCGGCCTGTGGATCTCCGGGCTCGGCCTGGTCGCGATCCTCGTCGCGGGGATCACCGTGGTCGCCGGGGTGGGCGGTGCGGTGCTGGGCCGCCCCGACGTCCGGCCCGGACACTGACCCGCGTCGCCGCCTGAGTGCCCGACTCGCGGGCCTGGGTGTCCGACTCGCGCGTCGGAAGTGGGGGACTCGCGGGGCATGCCGATGCCCCCGGTGGACGGTGTCCCCGGGGGCATCGGGTCTGCTCTCAGCCCGTCGCGGCGAGCTGCGCGCGGCACGAGGGCAGCGTGCAGGCGTCCGCGGCGGGGTTGCGGTGCGGGGCGGCCTCGGCGGGGGTCGTCCCCGCGAAGGGCCACTCACCGGCGAACCGTTGCGCGTACCAGTAGACGAACAGGTACGACTCGGGCTCGACGACGAAGATCGGCCTGCCGGGCAGCCGTGCTGTCCAGCGGGCGAACTCGAGCGTCGCGAGGGCCGGCGGACGTGAGGCCCGCCGGGTGGTGAGCCATTCCTCGGCCCGGGTGCGCCACTCCCGCAACGACGCGGGGTGCAGGGTGGCGCCGGGCAGTTCCCGCAGGTTCACGGTGAACGTGCCGGACGGGACGCCCGCGGCGGTGTGGGCCGCGGCCGTCAGGGTGAGTAGGGAGTGCGGGCCCGGGATGGGCCCGTCGGTGTGGATGTGGGTGGTGACGTAGAGGTCAGGGGGCATGACGGATCCTGTGCTCGATACCGACGAGGACGTGTCCGCGCCGAGCCGGGCTCGGGTCGGACGGATCCGCGGCGCGGTCCGTGGCCGCGTGGCGGAGGACCGGGCCCCGTGGAGGGACTCACACGGGTGCGTCTCGTTCGCTGTGTACTTGTGCAGTAACGACGACCGGGACGGTCGAACCTGGCAGTCCAGGATTCAACCGCCCCGGTGGGGACGCGTCAATCAGTCCTTGATCTCACAGACCACGGCGCCCTGCGAGATCGTCGAGCCCGCCTCGGCGGACAGCCCGGTGACGGTGCCGTCCTTGTGCGCGGTGACGGGGTTCTCCATCTTCATCGCCTCGAGGACGACGACGAGGTCGCCCGCGGAGACCGTGTCGCCCTCGCTGACGGCGACCTTGATGATCGTGCCCTGCATCGGCGCGGTGACCGCGTCCCCGGACACCTTGGCACCTCCGCCGGCACCGGCGCGCTTGCGCGGTTTGGCCTTCGCCGCCGCGCCACCACCGCCCCCGCCGCCGAAGGAGATGTCACCGGGCAGCGAGACCTCGAGGCGCTTGCCACCGACCTCGACGACGACGTTCTGCCGCGGCGCCGCGTCCTCGTCCGCCTCCGCGGCACCGGTGAACGGCGGCACGGTGTTGTCCCACTCGGTCTCGATCCAGCGGGTGTGGACGGTGAAGTCCTCCTCGCGGTCCGCGGTGAACGCCGGGTCCTCGACGACGAGCCGGTGGAACTCCAGCACCGTGGCCATGCCGCCGACCTGGAACTCGGCCAGCGCACGGCGCGAACGCTCCAGCGCCTGGTCGCGGTCCGAGCCGCTGACGATCAGCTTGGCCAGCAGCGAGTCGAACTGCCCGCCGACGACCGAGCCCGCCTCGACCCCCGCGTCGACGCGCACGCCCGGGCCCGCCGGGTACGCGATCGTCTCGACGGTGCCGGGGGCGGGCAGGAAGTTGCGGCCGGCGTCCTCGCCGTTGATCCGGAACTCGATGGAGTGCCCGCGGGGCTCCGGGTCGTCGAGGAGGTTGAGCTCCAGGCCCTCCGCGATCCGGAACTGCTCCCGGACCAGGTCCAGCCCGGAGGTCTCCTCGGAGACCGGGTGCTCGACCTGCAGACGGGTGTTGACCTCGAGGAACGTGATCAGTCCGTCCTGGCCGATCAGGAACTCGACGGTGCCCGCGCCGTAGTAGCCGGCCTCCTTGACGATGGCCTTCGACGCGTCGTAAAGCGTCTTGCGCTGCTCCTCGGTGAGGAACGGCGCGGGGGCCTCCTCGACCAGCTTCTGGAAGCGGCGCTGCAGCGAGCAGTCCCGGGTGCCGACGACGATCACGTTGCCGTGCTGGTCCGCCAGGACCTGGGTCTCGACGTGGCGCGGCTTGTCGAGGTACCGCTCGACGAAGCACTCGCCGCGACCGAACGCCGCGGTGGCCTCGCGGACCGCCGACTCGTAGAGCTCGGCGATCTCCTTCTCCTCGCGCGCGACCTTCATACCGCGCCCGCCGCCGCCGAACGCCGCCTTGATCGCGACGGGCAGCCCGTGCTCCTTGGTGAACGCGATGACCTCGTCCGCCCCGGAGACGGGGTCAGCGGTGCCCGGGACGAGCGGGGCGCCCGCGCGCGTCGCGATGTGGCGCGCGGTGACCTTGTCGCCCAGGTCGCGGATGGACTGCGGCGACGGACCGATCCAGGTGATCCCGGCGTCGATCACGGCCTGGGCGAAGTCGGCGTTCTCGCTCAGGAAGCCGTAACCGGGGTGGATGCCGTCCGCCCCGGCCTGCTTCGCGGCGCCGATGACCTTGTCGAAGTCCAGGTAGGACTCCGCGGCGGTGGTACCGCCGAGGGCGAACGCCTCGTCGGCGAGCCGGACGAACAGAGCGTCGCGATCGGGCTCCGCGTAGACCGCGACACTGGCAAGGCCCGCGTCCTTGGCGGCCCGGATCACCCTGACGGCGATCTCCCCGCGGTTGGCGACGAGAACTTTGCGCAGTGCTGGCACCTTCGGTCTCCTCGTGTTCCCACGCCGGCCCCCGTTGCGCCGGCGCCGTGGTTACCGGGGAGTCTAGGAGTTCACCCAGCGAACACAGAACGCGAACCGGTGTGGGATCCGTCATCAACCGGTCACGCCTGACTGCCGCGCGGGCGGACCGGTGCCTGAGCGAGCGGCACTCTCGTTCACTAGGTATGAGCGAGAGTGCCGTTCGCTCACGAGGTATGAGCGAGAGTGCCGTTCGCTCACGAGGTAGGCGAGAGTGCCGTTCGTTCACTAGGTATGAGCGAGAGTGCCGTTCGCTCATGTGGGTCGGGGGGTGCGGAGGCGGGTGAGCAGGCGGGGGCGGGGTGGGTGGACGCCGTCGTAGCGGTGGGAGCGTTCGCGGGCCCTCAGCTCGCGGCGGGCGCCCTCGGAGAGTAGGCCGCGGTCCCGGGCGGCGCGGGCGACGTCCCAGCCGTCCTGCAGGCCGCCCCCGACCGGGCGGCCCGTGAGAACGCTCGCCG
>NZ_JACBXB010000186.1 GCF_013870575.1 Pseudonocardia pini | reverse complement strand
CGGGCCCGCTCGCGCAGGTCGGCGAAGAAGGCGTCGACCGCGGCGTGGGCCTCGGCGCCGCCGTCGAACCCCCGCCAGTGCAGCCGGACCAGCCCGACGAGCCGGTAGCAGGCGTCGACCGGGACCAGGAGGCACGCGGGCGGATCCCGGCGGACGAGCAGCGCCTCGACGTCCGGGCGCAGCTCGCGGGCCAACGGCGCGACCCCGGGGCCGGAGGCCCAGGCGTCGAGGGAGAGCTCGCTCTCGGTGGCGCCCGCGGGGCTCGGGTAGCACGCGACCACGCAGCCGCGTACCGAGTTGTGCAGGAAGAACGCCGTACCGACCGGGATCTGCAGCGCGTCCCAGTCCGCCTCGGCGAGCCGGAACCCCGGGTCGGCGAGGTAGCGGTCCGGCACCCGGGCGTACTCGCCGCCGCCCGCACCGGGCTGGTCGAACAGGAACCCGCACGGCCCGCACGCGCACAGCAGCCTGCGCTGCGCGACCTGCACCAGGTGCGGGTGCCGGGCGGGGACGGGCGTGGCGCACAGCTCGCAGCGCTCCACCACCTCGCCCACCGGGTCGGGCGCGGTGAGGTACCGCCGCAGGCCGGTCACCGCCGACCTTCGAGGGTCGTGCGCGGCGATCGTCGCCCTGGCGACGATCGCCGCTCACGGGCCACGGCGGACCCCGATCTGCAACAGGGGCGGACCGGCCGCACGCTCGACGAACGAGACCCCCGCGGCGTCGGGTGCCACGGCGGTGACCTCCTCCTCCACGATCTCGCGCACCGTGCCCGCCCCGCACCCGCCCGCTGTGACGCCGACCCGGACGGTGCCGTCGTCGTCGATGCCGAGCAGCTCGGCGTCGGCGGCGTGACCGCCGAGCTTGCGGGCGGCGACGGCCATCGCCTGCTCGACGCGGGTGCGCAGGTCCACCGGGTGCAGGTCGTGCAGCGCGAGCAGGCCTCCGACCAGCTGGTCCGCCGCCAGCCGATGGACGAGCCCGTCTCCCCCGGCGGCCCGCGCGACGGTCACCAGCTGCTCCAACCCGGCTCCGTAGAACCGCATCAGCAGCCGGACGAGCTCCTCCCCGGCGGGCCGGGTGCGCGGATCGAGCCGGTCGAGCACCTCCTCCAGACGACCGGCCACCTCACCGGCGTCCATCAGACGACGTTCAGGGCGCCGGGCGAGTGCGTCGTGTGCAGCTCCTTGCCCTCGCCGAGGTACATGTGGACACCGCAGGGCAGGCACGGGTCGAAACTGCGGACCGCCCGCATGATGTCGATGCCCTTGAACCTCTCCCGCCCGTTCTCCTCGAAGATCGGGGTGTTCTGCACGGCGTCCTCGTAGGGCCCCGGCGTGCCGAAGGAGTCCCGCACGCTCCCGTTCCACGGCGTGGGCGGGTACGGGTGGTAGTTCGCGATCCTGCCGTCCCGGATGACCATGTGGTGGCTGAGCACCCCGCGCACGGCCTCGGTGAACCCACAGCTGTCGGCGTCGTCCGGGACGACGAAGCGCTCCCACGTCGCGGTGTTGCCGCCGCGGACCTCCGCCAGCGCCTGCTCGACGAAGTGCAGCGCGACGGCCGCGGAGTAGGCCTGGAAGTACGTGCGGGCGCGGTTGCGCTCGATCGCGTTGGACAGGGGCCGACCCTGCTTGTCCGTCGGCGGTGTCCAGGTGTAGCTCGCCTCCGGCCTGAGCGCGGTCCGCGGCAGGTTGATCTCCACACTGTGCCCGGTCGCCTTCACGAACCCGCAGTCGACGAGCCCGCCCAACGCCGTCGCCCAGAGCCGCGCGAGCGGTCCGCCGCCGGTGTCCAGCGGGAGGAACTCCGTGCCGTCGAACCACCGCGGGGACATGGTCCAGGAGTACTTGTCGTCGAAGTCGCGCTTCTGCGGCGCGGGGATCGTGTGCTGGTTCCAGGGGTGTCGCCGGTCCACCGGGTTGCCCAGCGGATCGTGTGTCACGAAGGTCTCCTGGTCCTCCCAGTCCTGGTAGAAGCTGTGGCCCAACAGGATCCGGATGCCCAGGTTGATCTCGACGAGGTCGTTGGTCACCAGCTTCCCGTCCACGACGACGCCGGGGGTCACGAACATCCGTCGGCCCCAGGCGGTCATGTTCCGGTAGTCGAAGTCGCAGTACTCCGGGTCGTTGAGCGAGCCCCAGCAGCCCAGCAGCACCCGGCGGCGGCCGACCTCCTCGTAGCCCGGCAGGGCCTCGTACATGAAGTCCCACAGGTCGTCGTGCATCGGCACGACCTTCTTCATGAACTCCACGTACCGCATCAGCCGCGTGTAGTAGTCCGTGAACAGCTGGATCGTGGCGTGCGTGCCGACACCGCCCGGGTACAACGTGGACGGATGCACGTGCCTGCCCTCCATCAGGCAGAACATCTCGCGCGTGTAGCGGCTGACCTGCAGCGCCTCGCGGTAGAACTCGCCGGTGAAGGGGTTCAGCGCCCGCATGACGTCGCCGATGGTGCGGTAGCCGTGGTCGGCGGCGTGCGGGGACTCGGTGCGGTTCGCGAGCTCCAGGACGCCGGGGTTGGTCTCCGCGACCATCTTCTCGCAGTAGTCCACCCCGACCAGGTTCTCCTGGAAGATGTTGTGGTCGAACATGTACTCGGCGGCCTCGCCCAGGTTGATGATCCACTCACCGAGGTGCGGCGGGCGCACGCCGTAGGCCATGTTCTGGGTGTAGACCGAGCAGGTCGCGTGGTTGTCGCCGCAGATGCCGCAGATCCGGCTGGTGATGAAATGGGCGTCGCGCGGGTCCTTGCCCTTCATGAAGATCGAGTAGCCGCGGAAGATCGACGAGGTGGAGTGGCACTCGGCCACGGTCCGCTGCGAGAAGTCGATCTTCGTGTAGATCCCGAGGCTGCCGACGATGCGGGTGATCGGGTCCCACGACATCTCGGTGAGGCCGGTGGTGTCCGTGCTCGCGGTGCGGGGTGCGGTGGCGGTCATGGGTCACCAGACCTTCGAGTAGCCGGTCGTGAGCTCGCCCTTGTGCCGCCACTTCGGCTCGGCGTCGAGCTTCTTCGCCGTGATCGTCCGGAGCCTGCGGATCACCCCGCCGTAGGCCTTGCTGGCCGCACCGGAGACGAGGCTGCCCGGCGGGGCGTCCATGAAGGGCATGAACTTGTCCGGGAAGCCGGGCATGGTGCAGCCGATGCAGATCCCGCCGACGTTCGGGCAGCCGCCCACGCCGTTGATCCAGCCGCGCTTGGGCACGTTGCACTTCACGACCGGACCCCAGCAGCCCAGCTTGACCAGGCACGTCGGCGAGCCGTACTCGGTCGCGAACTCGCCCTGCTCGTAGTAGCCGCCGCGGTCGCAGCCCTCGTGCACCGTCGCACCGAAGAGCCACTTCGGGCGCAGGGCCTCGTCGAGCGGGATCATCGGAGCGGCGCCGGTGGCCTGGTACAGCAGGTAGAGGATCGTCTCGGAGAGGTTGTCCGGGTGGGTCGGGCAGCCGGGCACGCAGACGATCGGGATGCCCGCCTTCGACTTCCAGTCCCAGCCGAGGTAGTCCGGGACCCCCATCGCGCCGGTCGGGTTGCCCGCCATGGCATGGATGCCGCCGTAGGTGGCGCAGGTGCCCACGGCGAGGATGGCCAGGGCCTCGGGGGCGAGCCGGTCCAGCCACTCGCTGGTGGTCATCGGCTGCCCCGTCAGCGGGTTGTTGCCGAACCCGGACCAGTAGCCCTCGGGCTTGATCGCCTCGTTGGGGATCGACCCCTCGACGACCAGGACGAAGGGCTCGAGCTCACCGCGCTCGGCCTTGAAGAACCACTCGATGAAGTCGTCCGCGCCGCCGACGGGCCCGTTCTCGAAGTCGATGAGGGGCCAGTGCACCGCCACCTTGGGGAGCCCCGGCAGGGCGCCCATGGCGATCTCCTCGATGCTCGGCTGGGTGGCCGCGGTGAGGGCGACCGAGTCGCCGTCGCAGCTCAGGCCCGCGTTGATCCAGAGGATGTGGACCAGGGCCTCGTCGTCCTCGACCGGAGCGGACATCAGGGCGTCGCCTCCCGAGGCCCCGGGGGGCCGCCGTCGTGGTCACTGACCTGCTCCCGTTGTAGCGGCGTGGGCCGGGCGGAGTAAGTGCATGCCGCAGCTAGGGACGGTGTGCAGGGACCGGTCGGTCGCGGTGACGCACCGCGGCTCGGTCCGGGCCCGCGACGCGGGCGAGGGGGTCAGCGGGGTCGGACGCCGAAGTCCTCGGCCGGGACGGGGAGCACCTGGCGGGGCAGCACCTCGGACGGCACGCCGAGCCGGTCCTGGCGCGGCCGCCACTCGCGCGGGTAGCCGAGCGAGGCCTCGACGAACCGGACGCCGTCCTCGTAGGTCACCCGCGGGATGTGCAGGTGGCCGTAGA
Organism: Pseudonocardia pini; assembly: GCF_013870575.1. Classification (GTDB taxonomy): domain Bacteria; phylum Actinomycetota; class Actinomycetes; order Mycobacteriales; family Pseudonocardiaceae; genus Pseudonocardia; species Pseudonocardia pini. The sequence continues at coordinate 3,961 of NZ_JACBXB010000186.1, read as the reverse complement.
CCACCGCCTGCGCCCGGTAGCGGCGGTGCCAGTCCGCGCTCGCCGTCGTCCCGCACCAGAGGACGAACTCCGGATAGCGCAGCACCTCGGTGGGCAGCCGGGTCAGCGGCCAGTGGTTGACCAGGACCGTGGGCCCGGAGACGGCGTCGAGCCGCTCGCGCGAGTACGCGACCCGAGCCTCGCACCAGGCCTCGCGGCTCGGGTAGGGGTCCGGGTACAGCAGGTGCTCGTCCGTGCAGACCACCCCGGCCCGGTACGCGGCGGCGAGGCCCTCCGCCGGGGTCGTGGTGCCCGCGGGGAGCAGCGAGTAGTCGTAGAGCAGGAAGAGCGGCGCGACGGTGACGCCCTCGAAGACCGGGAACGGGTCCTCGGGCGTGAGCACCCCGAGCGCCCGGCACCGCTCCACCAGGTGCCGGTAGCGGTGCTCACCCCGCAGGTCGACGGGGTCCTTCGTGCGCGTCCACAGCTCGTGGTTGCCCGGCACCCAGATCACCCGCGCGAACCGGGCGGCGAGGTCGGCGAGCACGGCCACGACGTCGTCGACCCGCTCGGCGACGTCCCCCGCGACGATCAGCCAGTCCCCCGGGTCCCCGGCCAACCCCGCCGCGACCTCCCGGTTCTCGGGATAACGCACGTGCAGGTCACTGACGGCGAGCAGGCGGGGCACCCCCTCGATCTACCACACGACCTGAGGAACCCCTGTGAGCCGGTGGCCACAGCGAGGTTACCGGCGGTAAGTTAGCGCCGATCGCGAGGAGGTCTTCATGGCGGGTTCCCGAGGTGCACGCCGGATGGTCCGCTGGGGCCTGCGGCACGGCCTGATGCGACAGATGGTGCGGCGCAACGCGAAGGCCGGGGAGATCGGCGGGCGGCTGCTCGCCGACCCGGCGGTGATCGCGAACCCCTACCCCTTCTACGAGGAGCTCCGGGCGCGCGGCCGGATCGTGGACACGGGGTTGGCGCTGGCCACCGTGGACCACGAGGTCACCACGGCGATGCTGCGGAGCCCGGACTTCGGCGTGGCGGGACGGATGCCGGAGAACATGCCCACGGTCCTGCGCGCCGCGGTGCGGCTCGGCGGCGACTGGGCGCTCGGGCCTGCCCAGCCACCGTCCATGCTGGCCGCGGACCCGCCGGACCACACGCGCTACCGCAAGCTCGTGACCAGGGCGTTCTCCGCCAAGAAGGTCGCCGCGCTGCGCACTCGCACCGAGGAGGTCGCCGACGAGCTGCTCGACGGGATTGCCCGCTCCGACCGCGCGGACGTCGCGAGCGACTTCGCCGCGCTGCTGCCCGCCACGGTCATCGCGGAGATGCTCGGTGCGCCGCTCGACATGCGGGACCAGTTCCTCGCGTGGGGCGAGGGCGCCGCCCTGTCGCTCGACGCCGGGCTCTCCTACCGCGAGTTCCGCCGCTCCGAGCGGGACATCGACGCCCTGCACGCCTGGATGCTCGGGCACTTCGAGCGGACCCGCCGCGACCCCGGTGAGGACATCCTCTCCGCGCTGGTCACCGCCCACCACGCGGACGGCGCGCTCAGCGAGGACGAGCTCTCCAGCATCGCGATGCTGCTGCTCGCCGCCGGTTTCGAGACCACCGTGAACCTCATCTCCAACGGCGCCGCGCTGCTCCTCGAGCACCCCGAGCAGGCCGAGCTGCTGCGCGCCGAACCGGAGCACTGGGCCACCGCCATCGACGAGATGCTGCGCTACGAGGCGCCGGTCCAGCGGACCGGGCGGGTGGCGTACACCGACGTCGAGCTCGGCGGGGTCACCGTCCGGCGCGGGCAGTTCGTGATCACGCACCTCGGCGGGGTCAACCGGGACCCGGCGGTCTTCCCCGAGCCGGACCGGTTCGACGTCACGCGGGCCGAGGCGCACAGGCACGTGTCCTTCTCGCAGGGCATCCACTTCTGCCTCGGCGCCTCGCTGGCCCGGATGGAGGGCGAGGTCGCGCTGCGCGCCCTCGTCGAGCGGTTCCCGGACATGCGGGCCGCGGGCACGCCGGTCCGCCGTCGGACCAAGCTGCTGCGCGGGTACGCGACCGTGCCGGTCGCGCTCCACCGTGCGAGCGTTCCCGCGTGACCCTCGCCGACGCCCAGTACGTCCTGCTCACGACCTACCGCAAGGACGGCACCCCCGTCCCGACGCCGGTGTGGGTCGCCCCCACCGCGGACGGCCGGATCGGCGTCTGGACCGTCACCGACTCGGGCAAGGTCAAGCGGATCCGGCGCTCCGGGGCGGTCGAGGTTGCCGAGTGCGACCGTCGGGGCGCCCCGCTGGGCCCGGCGGTCCCGGGCACCGCCGAGATCCTCGACGCCGAAGGCACCCGTGCCGTGCGCAGGGCCGTCGCGCGGAAGTACGGCCTGCTCGGCCGGATCGCCGTGGGCTCGAGCAGGCTGTTCCGGGGGTCCCGCGGATCCACCGGTTTGGCGGTCGCCGTCCAGGAGTAACGCCGATCCGCCACGCGGCGTGATCGCGCTGTTCCACCCGGCCGGCCCTGGTGGGGCACCCGGTCCTGCGATCCACGGTCGATCGGCGGGGCGGCGCCGGCCCGTCCGGCGCCCCGAGGCGATCCCACCAGGCGATCCTGGTCCGACCGGGCCATCTTCGCCGCATCCCGCAACACTTCGATGATCTTCTCCGAGTCCTTCCCCCGCAAGGCGGTGTACGGGGGGGACCACATGGCACAGGCAGGCAGGCGGACGGCCCGGGGGGCCCGGCTGCGCGAGTGGGCGCGGTCCCGGCGGCGGGCCTGGTGGAGGCGGCGGCGCGAGAGCTTCGCCCCACCGCCGTTCCCCCAGCCCTCGCCCGAGCTGCCCACGCTCGGCGAGCCCAAGGACGCCCAACGCAAGGAGTGGGTGCAGCGCTACTTCCGACCGTCACCACCGCCGAGCGACCTCACTCGGGGCTACCGCTACGTCCAGGTCGCGGCGGTCGTGCTGGTCGTCGCGGTGTGCCTGCTGCTCCTCGGGTCCCCGGGCTGGGCGGGGGCCTGCGCGGCGATCATGGTCGTGCTGCTCGCCGTGGGCGCCACCGCGATCCGGACCTACCACCACACCTACCGGCGGGCGAACCACAAACCGGCCGCCCGGCTGCTCGACCGCACCCTCAACCAGGACCTCACGGCCGCGTGCGCGGAGACCCTCGAGGCCTTCGGCCTGCGTCGGGGCGACCTGCTCCTGCACGCCGATCCCCCGCGGCCCGAGGAGCGGGGCGCGGGCCGCGTCGTGCACGCGCACGGCGGCCTGCCGCTGGTCTTCGCCGGGCCCGCCGAGGGCGCGCGGCACCGGCCGGACTACGAGGACCGGATCCGCCGGTTCACCGTCTACTCCGTGGCCGTCGTCTGTCTGGCCGCCGACCGGCTCGCGGTCCGCACCTTCGACCTGGACCTGGCCACGGGCGGCAAGAAAAACGTCGACACGCACGAGTACCACTACGACCACGTGGCGGCCGTCAACACCCGACGGCGGGCGGCGAAGGACCTGCTGGCGGGCGACATCGCCGGCTTCCCCGTCATGAAGGCCACGCTGACGGCGCACCAGATGGAGATCACGTCGACCGGCGGCACCCACATCCTGATCAGCACCGAGATCGCCCAGAAACACCCGCCGGAGCTCACGGTCACCACGAGCATCGACAACGCGCTGCCCGCGCTGCGCCGGATGCTGCAGCGGACCACACAGCCCCGGGTGCCCGGGCCGCGCGAGCCGGTGGACCCGTCCGTCACCGCCCCCTGACTGCGCAGGTCGCCCGGCGTGTCGGCGGAGCTTGAGTCCCCCACACGGGTAAGACTTCTCGTGACCGGAGTGCCGGGAGGGGCCGATGAGACGCACCGGAGTGCTGAGCCGTCCCGCACGACCCGACCCCCGGACCGCCGAGGGACTGTTCCGGGGGTCCGCGGCGGACCGGGTGCCCGCCCTGCTGGCCGCGTTGGCACTGGGGTTGATCGCCCCGCTCGG
>NZ_JACBXB010000185.1 GCF_013870575.1 Pseudonocardia pini | reverse complement strand
GGACCGCCCTGTGCCGGCGTTCGTGCGCTCGCACTGGGGGACGGCCTTCGTCCATGATCGCTGTCGTGGAGGCGCGCGCCGCGGGAGACGCGGTCCTGCGCGCCCATTCGGTGATCATGACCGAGCGGCCGAGCGGCCCTCGCCGGTGATCGTCGTCTCGGAGCGCGGAACCGCGGTGGCGCGGCTCACCGGGCCCGACCGGCGATCGAGGACACGGTCGGTTCGGCGGTGGCTGAGGCCAGCTCATGATCGCTGTTTCGGCTGCGAGGGCCGCGTTCGGCGCGGTGGTGCGTGCAGAGTTAGTGATCAGTGCGAGTGCGAGCACGGGCAGGGCCGCCTCGTTCCATGATCACCTTTTTGGTGCTGAGGACCGCGGTGGGCGCGGCTGCTCGTGCCTATCCGGTGATCATGGATGAGCTTGGGCGGTGGTGGCTGAGGCCAGCTCATGATCGCCGTTTCGGCTGCGAGGGCCGCGCTCAGCGCGGCGGTGCGTGCCGAGTCGGTGATCATGGAGGGTGCGGGTGCGGGTGCTTTGGCCGGTCCACGTTGTCCAAGATCGTCGTCTCGGTGCTGAGGACCGCGGTGGGCGCGGCTGGCCGTGCCTATCCGGTGATCATGGATCCCGGGAGCGAGTGCGGCTAGTCGGTCACCAGGCAGAACGGGTGGCCCGCCGGGTCGAGGTAGACCCGCCACGAGTCGCCGCCGGGCTGGGTGTCCGTCTTGCGGCCGCCGAGCTCCAGCACGCGCGCCTCGCCCTCGTCGAGGTCGTCGACCGCGAAGTCCAGGTGGATCTGCTGCGGGTGCTCGTCGCCCGGCCAGACCGGCGGGACGTGTCCGGGCGCGAGCTGGCAGGCGATCGTGGGCCCGTCCGCCTCGAGCTCGACCCAGTCGGTGCGCGGCGTGAGGTCACCCTCGCGGATCGGCAGCCCGGTGAGGGCGGAGTAGAAGCGCGCGAGGCCCACGGGATCGCGGGTGTCCAGGGCGGTGACACTGAGGCGGGCGACGACCATGGTCGCGAACCGTAGTGGGTTTCGGCGCCCCCGGCCTCGGATATGCCGGGCCGGACGACCGGGAGGCACGGATGACCGCGGTGACGGTGTTGGGCACGGGGATCATGGGGGCCGGGATGGCCACCCACCTGGCACGGGCGGGACTGCCGACGACGGTGTGGAACCGCAGTGTCGAGCGGGCGCGGCCGCTGGCGGAGGTCGGCGCGGAGGTCGCGGAGGACCCCGCCGCGGCGATCGCGGCCGCCGACGTGGTGGTCACCATGCTCTTCGACGCCGACTCCGTGGCCGAGGTGATGGAGCAGGCGCTCCCCGCGGCCAGGGCGGGCGTGGTCTGGGTGCAGTGCTCGACCGTCGGGCTGTCCGGGACGACCCGGCTCGTGGAGCTGGCCGAGCGGCACGGGGTGGCGTTCGTCGACGCCCCCGTGCTCGGGACCCGGCCCGCCGCGGAGTCCGGGCAGCTCACCGTCCTGGCGAGCGGACCGGAGGGCCTGCGGGAGACCGTCGCCCCCGTGTTCGAGGCGGTCGGGTCGAGGACGGTCTGGGTCGGCACCGAGCCCGGGGACGGCCACCGGCTCAAGCTCGTCGCGAACTCCTGGGTGCTGTCCCTGGTCGGGGCCACCGCGCAGGCCGTCGGGCTCGCGCAGGCGCTGGGGGTGGACCCGCAGCAGTGGCTCGACTCGATCGCGGGCGGCCCGCTCGACGCCGGGTACGCCCAGCTCAAGGGCAGGGCGATGATCACGGCGGACTACCGGCCCGCCTTCGCCCTCGACGGTGCGGCCAAGGACGCGGGCCTGATCGCCGACGCTCTGGCCGTGGCCGGGGTCGACCCCTCGGTCATGCGGGCGCTGCACGACCGCTTCTTCGCCGCCGCCGAGGCGGGCCACGCCCACGAGGACATGGCGGCGGTGCTGTACGGCTTCCGGCAGGATCCCGGGGCGTGAGCGACTCCTTCACGATCACCCTGCCCGCCTGGGTCGCGGGCGAGCTGCCCGCGGGCCCGCTGCCCACCGACGCCGACCGCATGGCGCTGGTCCACCGGCTCGCCGCCCGCAACCCCGCCGAGGGCAGCGGCGGGCCGTTCGCCGCCCTCGTCGTGGAGTCCGCGACCGGGCGGCTGGTGTCGGCCGGGGTCAACACCGTGCTCGCGGCCGGGCTGTCGGTGGGCCACGCCGAGGTCGTCGCGCTGGCCCTCGCCCAGACCCGGCTGGGGTCGTGGGACCTGGGAGCGGACGGACTGCCCGCCCACGAGCTCGTGGTGAACTGGCGGCCGTGCGTGCAGTGCTACGGCGCCGTCCTCTGGTCCGGGGTGCGCAGGCTGGTCGTCGCCGGCGACGGCCCGGAGCTGGAGGAGCTGACCGGCTTCGACGAGGGGCCGATGCGCGAGGACTGGGCGCCGCAGTTCGAGGCGCGGGGGATCGCGGTCACGGTGGGTGTCCTCCGGCAGGAGGCGGTGGGGGTCTTCGCCGAGTACGGTCGGGCCGCCGCGGCGGGCGAGTACACCGTCTACAACGCCCGCGGAAACGCTTAGTGATGGCCTGGCCACGCACCGTGTGAAATCGCTCGGAATGCGAGGGAAATCGCGTTCTCGATGATTCGCGATACCGGTTACCGGTTCGTTAACATCTCCCGCGGCCGCCGGGCGTCGGTGGTCGACGGTCCTACGCTGCGTGTTCGGCAGGGGGGCCTGGCGGTGAGAAGGCGGTGGCACACAACATGTCCGGTGAGTGGCGGTGGCCACCGGGCCCGTTCCCCCTGCAGCGGCGGGTGCTCCGGTGAGCGCGAACCCGGGCGACACCGCGTGGGTGCTGGCCGGCGCCGCGCTGGTCATGCTGATGACCCCCGGTCTCGCGTTCTTCTACGGCGGAATGGTGCGCGCGAAGAGCGTGCTCAACATGCTGATGATGAACGTCGTCTGCCTCGTGGTGGTCGGCCTCGTCTGGGCGGTCGTCGGGTTCGACCTCACGTTCGGCGACGACGCGCTGGCCGGCCTGATCGGGCAGGTCTCCGCCCCGGGCGCCCACTGGGTCGTCGACGGGCTGGCCGGTTTCGCGGGCCAGGGTGAGGCCTGGCCGGGGTCGCACGCGGTCCCGGTCCTGGCCTTCGCGATGTTCCAGCTGATGTTCGCGGTGATCACCCCCGCGCTGATCTCGGGCGCGGTCGCCGAGCGGACCCGGTTCTGGCCGTGGGTCGTGTTCGTCGCCCTGTGGAGCGTGCTGGTCTACGCCCCGGTGGGGCACTGGGTCTTCGCCTTCGACGGCTTCCTCGCACCCGACGCCGTCGGCGGCTGGATCGCGAACCGGCTGCACGCCCTCGACTTCGCGGGCGGCACGGTCGTGCACATGAACGCGGGCGCCGCCGCGCTCGCCCTGGTCATCGTGCTGGGACGGCGTACGGGCTGGCCGCAGGCCATCGCGCGCCCGCACAACCTGCCCTTCACCGTGCTGGGCGCGGCCCTGCTCTGGTTCGGCTGGTACGGCTTCAACGCCGGCTCCGCCCTGGCGGCGAACGGCGTGGCCGCGATGGCCTTCGCCAACACCACGATCGCGACCTGCGCCGCGGTGCTGGCGTGGCTGGTCGTCGAGCAGCTGCGCACCGGCAGCCCCACGACCCTGGGCGCGGCGTCCGGCGCCGTGGCGGGCCTCGTCGCCATCACCCCCGCCTGCGGGTTCGTCGACCTCTGGGGGGCGATCGCGATCGGTGTGGCCGCGGGCGTGATCTGCCCGCTGGCCTGTGCGCTGAAGTGGCGGCTGCGGCTGGACGACTCGCTCGACGTCGTCGCCATCCACCTGGTCGGCGGGCTCGTCGGCACGCTGCTGGTCGGCGTCTTCGCCACCTCCGCGGTCAACCCGGCCGTGCCCACGGAGGGTCTCGCCTACGGCGGCGGCCTCACCCAGCTCGGCAGGCAGGCGATCGCCGCGGGCGTGGTCGCCGGCTACTCCTTCCTGGCCACGCTGGTGATCGGCTACCTGATCCGGTTCACCATCGGGTTCCGGGTGCCCGCACAGGCCGAGAAGGGCGGCGTGGACCTGTACGAGCACGCCGAGACCGGCTACGACGTCACCGCGAGCCGCGGCGGGACCGGCCCGGAGTCGACGCCGCCGCGGGGGCAGCACGCCGCCCGGTCCATGCCGCAGGCACCCGCCCCGCGGACCGCCCCCGACCTGGCCGGACATCCCGCCGTGCCCGCCCCGATCCGCGTCGAGCACCCTGCCCGGCGGTACGACCAGGACTTCCGTTCCGGCTTCGGCGGGGAGTTCGGGTCCGGTCTCGGCCCGGGATCGGGCGGCCCGCCGCGTAGCGTCCCGAGCCCCCGCGGCGAGCAGGAGTACTAGACGGGCCGGGATCGCCGGCCCGCCCCCCGGGCCTAGAGTGATCCCGGGGCTTCAGGGCGGGGGGACGATGGCGGATCTGATCGGCGGTGCGCCGCTGCTACGCGCGCCCGCGCGGGCGGGCGAGGCGGGCCTGACCGCGGCGGAGGTCGCGGAGCGGGTCGCGGCGGGGCGCACGAACGCGGTGGACTCGCGGACCAGCCGCAGCACGCTGCAGATCATCCGGGCGAACGTCTTCACCCCGTTCAACGGCCTGCTGTTCGCGCTCTTCCTGGTCATCCTCGCCACCGGGCGCTGGCAGAACGGCCTGTTCGGCCTGGTCATCGTGGCCAACACGGCGATCGGGGTGTTCCAGGAGGTCCGGGCGAAGCGGACCCTGGACCGGCTCGCGGTGCTCAACGCCCCGCACGCGCGGGTCGTCCGGGACGGCGAGCTCTCGGAGATCGCCGTCGCGGACGTGGTGGCCGACGAGCTCATGGAGCTGCGCTCCGGGGACCAGGTCACCGCGGACGGTCTCGTCACCTCCTCCGAGGGCCTGGAGGTGGACGAGTCGCTGCTGACCGGCGAGTCCGACCCGATCGCGAAGGAACCGGGGGACGAGGTCCGGTCCGGCTCGATCGTCGTCGCGGGCCGGGGCCGGTTCCGGGCGACCGCCGTGGGGTCCGAGGCCTACGCCTCGCGGCTCACCGCCGAGGCGAAGAAGTTCACCAAGGTCTCCTCCGAGCTGGTGTCCGGCACGAACACGCTGCTGCGCTGGATCTCGCTGATGATGCTGGTGGTCGCGCCGCTGCTGGTGTGGAGCCAGTTCCGCAGCGAGGACACGCACAGCTGGCAGGACGCCGTCACGGGGGCGGTCGCGGCGCTCGTCGGCATGGTGCCCGAGGGGCTGGTCCTGCTCACGAGCCTGGCGTTCATGCTGGGGGCGGTCACCCTGGCCCGCAGGCAGACGCTGGTGCAGGAGCTGCCCGCCGTCGAGGGCCTCGCCCGGGTGGACGTCGTGTGCCTGGACAAGACCGGCACGCTGACCCACGGCGACATCGTGTTCGACCGGCTCGTGCTGCCCGAGGACGCCGACCCGCTCGACGAGGCGGAGGTCCGGGAGGCGCTCGTCCTCTGCTCGTCGGGCCCGGACACCAACGCCACGGCGGCCGCGCTCTCCGCGGTGTTCACCGGCGGGTCGTGGGCCCGCACCGGTGGCGTGCCCTTCTCCTCGGCGCGCAAGTGGTCCGCCGTCACGGCGGGGGAGCACGGGACGTGGGTCTTCGGCGCCCCGGAGATGGTGTTCACGACCGCGCCCGCCGAGCCCGCCTCGGCGGCCCTGCTGCGCACGGCGGGGGAGATCGCCGAGCAGGGCAGGCGCGTGCTCGTCCTCGCGTCGTCGGACTCGGCGCCGCAGGACCAGGAGCTGCCGCCCGAGCTCACCGCCCGCGCCCTCGTGGTGCTGGCCGAACGGGTCCGCGAGGACGCGGCGGACACCCTGCGGTACTTCGCCGAGCAGGGCGTCTCGCTGCGCGTGATCTCCGGGGACAACCCGCGCACGGTCGGTGCGGTGGCCACGGCCGTCGGACTGCCGGGGATCACCCGCGCCGACGAGGCCGTCGACGCCCGGACCCTGCCCGAGGACCCGGACGAGCTGGCCGCGGTCCTGGAGGACAAGGTCGTCTTCGGCCGGGTCACGCCCGCACAGAAGCGGGCGATCGTCGGGGCCCTGCAGCGGCGCGGGCACGTCGTGGCGATGACCGGGGACGGCGTGAACGACGCGATGGCGCTCAAGGACGCGGACATCGGCGTGGCGATGGGCAACGGGGCCGCGGCGACCCGCGCGGTGGCCCAGCTCGTCCTGCTCGACGGCAAGTTCGCCCACCTGCCCGACGTCGTCGCCGAGGGTCGACGGGTGATCGCCAACATCGAGCGGGCCGCGAACCTGTTCCTGGTCAAGAACGTGTACTCGCTGCTCATGGCCCTGGTGGTGATCGTGACCGCCGCGGCCTACCCGCTGGCGCCGATCCAGCTCTCGCTGATCTCGGCGCTGACCATCGGCATCCCGGGCTTCGTCCTCGCGCTGGCCCCGAACCGGCGCCGCTACGTCCCGGGCTTCCTGCGCCGGGTGCTGCGGTTGGCGATCCCGGTCGGCGTGCTGATCGGCGCGGCGGCCTATGCCGGCGACCGGACCATCCGGTGGCTGCAGCCCACGGGCGGGCTCACCGCGGGCCAGACCGTCGCCACGATCACGGTGCTGGTGGCCTCGCTCTGGGCGCTCACCCTCTTCGCCCGGCCCTTCAACCGCTGGAAGGTCGCCCTGGTCGCCGGGCTCGCCCTGGTCGCGGCGACCATCCTGGCGGTCCCCGCGCTCGGCTCCGGGATCTTCCTGCTGGAGGTCACCTGGGAGCGGCTCTGGATCGCCCTGGCCCTCGGCCTCGCCGCGGGCGTGCTGATCGAGATCGTCGGCCGGGTCCTGCGCCGCCGGGAGACCGCCGCCGGCTAACCTCCCGGGATGCGCTGGTTCGGGCGGGGCCTGGAGTTCCGCCGGGACCGGCTGCTGCCGGACGTCGTCGCGGGTGCCACGTTGGCCGCCCTCGCCGTCCCGGAGGTCCTCGGGTACGCCCGGATCGCCGGGATGCCGGTGGAGACGGGGCTCTACACGCTCCTGCTGCCCGCGATCGTGTTCGCCGTGCTGGGGGCCTCGCGGCACCTCGTCGTGGGCGCGGACTCGGCCACCGCGGCGATCCTCGCCGCGGGCCTCGCCTCGCTCGCCGCCACGGGATCGGACCGCTTCGTCGAGCTCGCGGGCACGACCGCGGTGGTGGTGGCGGCGCTGCTCGTCGTCGCGCGGGTGGTGCGGCTCGGGGCGCTCGGCAGCTTCCTGTCCCGCACGGTGCTCGTCGGGTTCCTGACGGGGGTGGGGATCTCGGTCGCCGTCGGCCAGCTCGGCGAGGTGCTCGGGATCCCGGTCACGGCGCGCGACGTGCCCGCCCGGCTCGTGGAGCTCGTCCGCGGGTGGGAGGAGATCGACCCGGTGGGCCTCGCCGTCGCGGCCGGTGTGGTCGTGCTCGTGCTCGTGCTGCGCCGGGTCGACCGTCGGATCCCCGGGGCGCTGCTCGCGGTCGTCGCCGCGATCGCCCTGACCGCGGTGGCGGGTCTCGCGGTGCCGACGGTCGGCCCGGTGCCCTCCGGGCTGCCGCGGCCCACGCTGCCGTCCCTCACCCTCGACGACCTGAGCGCGGTGCTCCCGGTCGCCCTCTCGATCGTCGTCGTGATCCTGGCCCAGAGCGCCGCCACGGCCCGGGCGTACGCGGGCCGGTACGGGGAGGCCGCGGACACCGACGCGGACGTCGTCGGCCTCGCCGGGGCCAACCTGGCCGCGGCCTGCACCGGGACGTTCGTCGTCAACGGCAGCCCGACCAAGACCCAGATGGTCGACTCCGCGGGTGGCCGCAGCCAGCTCGCGATGCTGGCCGCCGCCGTCGTCGCGGTGGTGGTCGTGCTGGTCCTGACGCCGCCGCTGGCGCTCCTCCCGCTCGCCGCCCTGGCCGCGGTCGTGCTGCTGATCGGGATCGAGCTGGTGGACGTGGCCGGCCTGCGCAGGCTCTGGGCGGTCCGCCGGGCCGAGTTCGCCGTGGCCGTGGTGACGGCGCTCGCGGTGGTGGTGCTCGGCGTCGAGACGGGGATCGTGGTGGCGGTGGCGGCCTCGATCGTCGACCACCTCCGGCACAGCTACTCGCCGCACAACGCGGTGCTGCGGAAGTCGGCCGACGGGCACTGGCGGTCCGAGGAAGTGGCGCCGGGGGAGCGGACGCTGGAGGGACTGGTCGTCTACCGGTTCGGTAGCGGGCTCTATTTCGCGAACGCGTCGCGACTCGTTGAAGACGTGACGACTCTCACGTCCACCGGCACCCCGGTGCGCTGGTTCTGTCTCGACGCGGCCGCGGTGGGCGACGTCGACTTCACCGCGGGCGCCGTCCTCGACCAGATCCGGGAGCG
>NZ_JACBXB010000184.1 GCF_013870575.1 Pseudonocardia pini | reverse complement strand
GTCAGGACGTCGGAACCCAGGCCCCAGTGGGCCTCGACCAGCCCCAGGACGTGGTCGCGCACGGCAGGCGGGGACAGGTCGTCGCCGCACGCCCAGCCGCCGTAGAGCACCAGCCTGCGGACGGTCTCGGGATGCGCCGCCGCCCAGGCCACGGCCACCGGAGCTCCCATCGAGGTGCCCATGAGGTCGAACGGCACGCCGAGCGTCGCCGCGACCGCACCCAGCTGCTCGAGCTCGAACGCCAACGACGCCGGGCGCCCCGTGGCCGGCGACAACCCGCATCCGGCGCGGTCGTAGCGCACGAGGCGACCGCCCTCGGCCAACGCCTCGTAGAGCGCCCGCTCGGCGGGCAGCTCCCACCCCAGTCGCAGGTGCGTGAGCCACCCCATCACGTAGACCAGCGGCCGCCCGGCCCCGACCGAGGCGTAGGCGACGGCGGTGCCGTCCGCCGTCACCACCCGATCGAGCCGCTGCTCCACGGCCCGATTGTCGCGCACGCAAGCCCGCCCGCCACGATCATCGCTTCCGACCCATCGAGGCCCATACGGCGCGAACGGGTCAGGGACGGCGATCGGAGCCGGCGCGTGGGCCGCCACGCGCGCGCCGGGCCCGCCGCACACCCCACGCGATCGCGCCCACCACGAGGACGACGCCGATGAGCTGGAGCCCCGGGGAGTCGTCGGCCCCGCCGTACACCACGGCCGCACCACCCAGTGCGGCGGCGAGGACGAGAACGATCACGGTCGGCAGGACGTTCCTCACCAGGATCTCCTCCACAGGGTCGAGCCGGGCCGCGCCGACGGAACGGAGCGACCCACCTATCGATAGTCGGTCGGTTGCTGACGAGTGTCACTGATTACCTATCGATAATCAACATGCGCGGGGAAGACCGGCGCGCGCCGGCGGCGAGCGGGCAGTCAGGAGAGAGGACCGAGGTGCGGTCGCGACACGCGCGCAGCGTTCCCCGGAGGGGAAAGCGCTGCTACAGGATGTGTGCCCCCGGCAGGATTCGAACCTGCGGCACCCGCTTTAGGAGAGCGGTGCTCTATCCCCTGAGCTACGAGGGCCTGGATGGAGCCTACCGGGCGGCCCCGCCGTCCTCGAAGGGCGCCACGACCGCGCCCTCCGCCGGGACCCCGAAGTCGCGGAGGAGGGGGTCGGGGGAGCCGGGGCGCCACTCGCGGAAGTCGCGGAAGACGAGGGGGAGGGCTCGGGCGACGGTGAGGTCGGCGCTGTCGGTGGCTTGGACGTGGACGTGGGGCTGGGTGGAGTTGCCCGAGTTGCCGCACTCCGCGAGCGGCGTGCCCACCGCCACCTCGTCGCCGACAGCGACGCGGATCGAGCCCCTGCGGAGGTGGACCAGGGCGACGACGGCGTCGTCGTCGCCCCGGAGCAGCACGTGGTTGCCGGCCACCGCGGGGATGCCCTGGCGCACGCGGCCCGCCTGGCCGAGCGCGTACCCCAGCAGGGTCAGGGGGGAGCGGCGGGCGGGGTGGTCGGGTTCGCCGTCGTGGATGGCGAGGACCGTGCCCGCACACGGAGCGAGGAGGGGTCGGCCGAAGGCGACGAACCGCTCCGGCGGCTCGGTCGCCACCACGGTCCGCCAGTCGCGGACGGCGGCGGTCCGGTGTCGCTCGTCGACCCCGACGAAGTCGATCGCGTGGCTCGAGCCCAGCAGCTCCGTGCCGTGGCTGGGGACGCGCCGTGCCGGACTGTTCTGCACGGCCCACCGGCCGTGGAACGGCAGCCTGAGCACCACGGCGTCCACGGTCGCGACGGTACCGTCGCGACCGGGGTGACGCGTCGAACACGGACGAGCCCGCTCCCGCGACCTACGCTGGAGACTTCTGCTCTTCTCGTGCGTAAGGATGGCTGCCGTGCGGCGCTCGCTGCTCGCGCTGGCTCTGGGGTCGTTCGCCCTCGGGACCGGCGAGTTCACCGTCATGGGTCTGCTCCCACAGATCGCAGGCGACCTGGCGATCACGATCCCGCAGGCCGGGAACCTGGTCTCCGCGTACGCGATCGGTGTCGTCGTGGGTGCTCCGCTGCTGATCGCGGCCGCGACCCGGCTGCCCCGCCGTCAGGCGTTGGTGCTGCTCATCGGCCTGTACGGGGCGGCGCACCTGCTGTCGGCCGTCGCGCCGAACTACCCCATGGTGGCCGCCGCCCGCTTCCTGTCCGGGCTGCCGCACGGCGCGTTCTTCGGCATCGCGGCGATCGTCGCGGGGATGCTCGCCGAGCCGGGTCGGCGGGCGCGGGCGATGGCGATGATGTTCGCCGGGCTGACGGTCGCGAACATCGTGGGCGTCCCGCTCTCGACGCTGCTCGGCCAGATCGTCGGCTGGCGGTGGACCTTCGCGGTGGTCGGGCTGATCAGCCTCGCCGCGGCCGTCGCGATCCGGTTCGCGGTGCCGGACGTCCGCCCCGAGGGGGCGCGACCGCGGCTCGCGGAGGAACTGCGCGCGCTGACCCGCCGCCCGGTGTGGTTGACGCTGCTCGTCGCGGTGCTCGGCGGGGCTACGCTGTTCGCGAGCTACAGCTACGTCGCGCCCATGCTGACCGAGGTCGCCGGGTACCCGGAGGCCGCGATCACCCTGCTCCTGGCGATGTTCGGCGTCGGCATGACGATCGGCAACGCGATCGGCGCCCGGCTGGCGGACTGGAACCCGTTGCGGGCGATCCAGGTGGTGCTGGCGGCGGACGTCGTCGTCGCGCTCGCCCTGGTCCCGGCGATGCACAACCCGGTCAGCGCGGCGATCGTGCTGTTCCTCTTCGCGGTGAGCACGTTCTCGTTGATCCCGTCCGCCCAGCTGCGGATCATCGACGGCGCGGAGGGCGCCCCCCACATGGCCGCGGGCTCGATGCACGCCGCGTTCAACCTGGCCAACGCCCTCGGCGCCTGGCTCGGCGGCGCGGCGATCGCGCTCGGCTTCGGGCTCACCTCGGTGAACGTCGTCGCGGCCGTGTTGGCCCTGCTCGGCCTCCTCGTCGCGACGGTCGCGGCATGGGTCGAGCGGCCCTCACGACAGCCGGTTCCGGCGTAGCGCGGGCCATCGAGCAGCGCCCACGGCGGACCCCCGCAGCCGGCGCCGCGCACGCAGGTCAGGCCGCGCGCAGGGTGAGCAGGGTGATCTCCGGCGGCGATCCGACCCGCACCGGCGGGCCCCAGAACCCGATCCCGCGCGTGACGTAGAGCCAGGTCGGACCCACCTTCGTCAGCCCGGCGAGGACGGGTTGGTCCAGCAGCGTGACGTGGGTCAACGGCGTCAGCTGGCCGCCGTGCGTGTGCCCGGAGACCTGCAGGTCGACGCCCGCCCGCGCGGCCTGGTCGACCATGACCGGCTGGTGGCAGAACAGCACGACCGGCTCGGCCGGGTCTCGCCCCGCCAGGGCCTTGTCCAGGTCGAACCCGTGTCCGGGGAGCCCGGAGGCGGCGGCCGTGCGGTCGTCGCAGCCGGCGAGGTGCAGGACCGCGGCGCCGCGCCGCAGGGTGACCCGCTCGTTGCGCAGGACCCGGACGCCGAGGGTCGGGAGGAACTCGACCCAGCCCGCCGCGCCGGAGTAGTACTCGTGGTTGCCCGTCACGAAGTAGGTGTCCGCGGTCAGGTCCCGCAGTGGTTCGGCCTGGGCGCCGAGCTCGGCCACCTCGCCGTCGACCAGGTCCCCCACGACGGCGACGGCGTCGGGCCCCGCCGCGTTGATCGCCGCGACGAACCCGCGCAGGTCCGCCCCGTCGACCAGCGGCCCGAGGTGGATGTCGGAGACGGCGGCGATGGTGAACCCGTCGAAGGCCGGGTCGAGCCTGTCCAGGACGACGTCGCGGCGTTCGACCCGCGGCCGCCTCGCCTCGATCGCGCCGTAGGTCACCGTGCCGACCGCCGCCGCCCCCGCGACCCCGGCGATCACGCCCGACAGGAACCGCCGGCGTTCGGGACTGACCCGGACGCTCACCCGCACCAGCTCGCCGACCAGGAGCGCGAGGCCGAGGTAGAGCAGCACGGCGAACCAGAGGTAGCCCGCGTAGCTCAGGGCCACCGAGGTGAACAGCCTGCGGGTCAGGAACGTGACCGCGACCAGCACGAACAGGATGCCGAGCACGACCGCGCCGACGATCCGGCCGCGACGGGACCCGGCGACGTCGTGCACCGCCCGCTTGTAGACGTAGAGGTGCACGAGGACCAGGAGCGCGAGGATGAGGAGCGAGAAGCCCACGGCGAGAACCCTCTCAGACGCTTCTCAGAACGCCGCGCGAGACTGTGGGTCATGCGAATCCTCGTCGTGGACGACGACCGTGCCGTGCGCGAGTCGTTGCGCCGCTCGCTCGCGTTCAACGGCTACCAGGTCGAGCTCGCGAGCGACGGGTTCGGCGCGCTGGAGGCGGTCGACGCGCAGCGGCCCGACGCGATGATCCTCGACGTGATGATGCCCCGGCTGGACGGGCTCGAGGTGTGCCGCCGGATGCGGGCGGCGGGGGACGAGCTGCCGATCCTGGTCCTGACCGCGCGGGACGCCGTGTCGGACCGCGTGGCGGGGCTGGACGCGGGCGCGGACGACTACCTCCCCAAGCCCTTCGCGCTGGAGGAGCTGCTCGCCCGGCTGCGTGCGCTGCTGCGCCGCCGGTCGCTCGACGACATCGCCGCGGCCGCGGGTCACACGCCCGCGCTCGTGTTCTCCGACCTGTCGCTGGACCCGGACACGCGTGACGTCCGCCGCGGCGAGCGCGCGATCAGCTTGACCCGCACCGAGTTCTCGCTGCTGGAGCTGCTGCTGCAGAACCCGCGCCGGGTGCTCACCCGCGCGAACATCCTCGAGCAGGTGTGGGGCTACGACTTCCCGACGACGGGCAACGCGCTCGAGGTCTACATCGGCTACCTGCGGCGCAAGACCGAGGCCGAGGGCGAACCGCGGCTGATCCACACCGTGCGCGGCGTGGGGTACGTGCTGCGCGAGACGCCCCCGTGACCGAGGCCGTCGACCGCGAGCTCAACGGCCGGTACCCCCGGCTGGACCGGGTGAGCCTGCGGGCGCGGATCGGGATCCTGGCGGCGGCGGTGGCGGCCGCCGTGGTGGTGCTGGTGTCCGCGGCGGCCTTCTTCATCGTGCGCGGGAGCATCCTCGCCACGCTCGACGACAACCTGGAGCAGCGGGCGCTGGCCGCGGCCCAGAGCGAGCTCGCCCGGCCCCAGCTGCTGGCCACCGTGCCGTCGGAGATCCTCGGCGCGGCGGACATCCGCGTGGCGCTGCTGTACTCGTCCGGGCTCGCGCAGTCCGCCGAGGGTGCCGCCTCCGCGCCGCCGCTCAGCGAGTCGGAGCTCGAGGTGGCGCGCGGCGAGATCGACCAGTCGGTGCGGTCGGCGGGCGGGTACCGGGTCGTCGCGGTGCAGGCGGGGGAGGGCCGCGCGCTCGTCATCGCGCAGAAGATGGACTCCACGCAGGCGGTGCTGTCCGAGCTGGCCACGGCGCTGCCGGTGGTCGGGGCGATCGGCGTCGTGCTGGCCGGGTTCGCGGGTGCGGCGGTGGCTCGGGCCGGTCTGCGGCCCGTCCAGCGGCTGACCGAGGCGACCGAGCGGGTCGCCGCGACCGGGCGGCTCACCCCGATCCGGGTCAGCGGGTCGGACGAGCTGGCCCGGCTGACCCAGAGCTTCAACGAGATGCTCGGGGCGCTCGCCGCCTCGCAGGAACAGCAGCGCAGGCTGGTCGCCGACGCGGGCCACGAGCTGCGCACCCCGCTCACGTCGTTGCGCACCAACCTGGAGCTGCTCGCCGCGGCCGAGAAGCCGGGCGCGCCGAGCCTGCCGCGGGAGGACCGCGAGGACATGCTCACCGACGTCCGGGCGCAGGTCGAGGAGCTCACCCAGCTGATCGGCGACCTCACCGAGCTGGCCC
Organism: Pseudonocardia pini; assembly: GCF_013870575.1. Taxonomy (GTDB): domain Bacteria; phylum Actinomycetota; class Actinomycetes; order Mycobacteriales; family Pseudonocardiaceae; genus Pseudonocardia; species Pseudonocardia pini. The sequence continues at coordinate 2,447 of NZ_JACBXB010000184.1, read as the reverse complement.
GAGACGACGCCCCGAACGCCGCCCGGGAGCCGGTCGAGCTCGTCGACGTCGTCGAGCGGGCGTTGGACCGGGTCCGCCGCCGGGCCGGGGCGGACATCGGGTTCGACGTCACGCTGGTCCCGTGGACGCTCGTCGGCGAGGCCCCCGCACTCGAGCGCGCGGTGCTGAACCTGCTGGACAACGCCGTGAAGTGGAGCCCGCCGGGCGGGCTCGTGCGGCTGCGGATGATCCGGCTCGACGAGTGGACGGTCGTGATCGAGGTCGCCGACTCCGGGCCGGGGATCGCCGAGGAGGACCGCCCGCACGTGTTCGACCGCTTCTACCGGGCCGACACCTCGCGCACCATGCCCGGCTCCGGGCTGGGGCTGGCGATCGTGCGGCAGGTCGCGGTGCGGCACGGGGGCGCGGTGTGGGCCGACCGGGCCCCGGAGGGCGGCGCACTGCTGAGCCTGCGCCTCCCCGGCCGCCCCGGTGAACTCGAGCTCTGAGGCGGGGACGGTCGACTACCGCCACTCAGGAGGCAGCTCGAGGGCCAGCTGCCACGAGACGCCGTAGCGGTCCGCGGTGAAGCCGAAGGGGCCGAACCCGTAGTCGTCCAGCGGCATCATCGGGGTGCCGCCCTCGGACAACGCCGCCCAGAGCTTCTCCAGCTCCTCCCGGCTGTCGCAGGTCACGAACAGCGAGACGCCGGGGGTGAAGTCCCAGGCGTGCGGGACCGGCGAGTCGAAGCAGCGGACCCGTTGCCCCGCCACGGTGAACACGGCCTGCTGCACCGTGCCCTCCGGGGTGTGGACGAGGGTCAGGACCTCGCCGTCGGCGAAGAGTCCGGTGTAGAAGGTCATGGCCTCCTCGGCCTCGCCCTTCTGGAACATCAGGAACGGCTCCATCGTGGACATGTCAGCTCCCTGCGGTCTCGGCCAGCCAGGCCGTCCAGGTGTCGGTGAGGGTCGAGGTGTCGGCGCCGGGGGCGTACTCGTGGTGCCCCACGGCGACCGGCATCCCGATGAGCGAGCGTTCGTGGAAGCGGACCAGCGCGTGCTCGGTGCGAAAGCCCAGGTATCTCTCGACCCGCCTGTCGACGATCCCGGTGCCGACCGGGGTCCGGACGGTGTCGCCCACCGCCGGGTCGCCGAGGGCGGCCAGGATCCGCTTCCAGGCCTCGGGCGTGCTCGGCGCCTCCGCCTCGACGTACGTCGCGGGCGTGCCGGGGAAGTGCCGCAGGTACTCGCCGAGGGTGAAGAGGTAGAGGTCCCAGCCGAGGCCGGTCATCGTCTCGAACTCGTCCCCCCACTCCTCCTCCAGCATTCCACTGTGGACGAACCGCAGGACGGTCGTGCCGCCCTCGGCCGACTCGAGGACGTACTCGATGGCCTGGGTGCCGAAGCGCTGCTCGAGCCGGTGCGGCGGGTCCGCGACGATCTCGGCCTCGGCGTCGTCCCCCTCGAGGGTCATGAACCACCCGGCCTGGCCCTCGCGCGTCGCGATCGCCCGCCACACCTCCTGCGGGGCGATCGGCAGGGCGATCTCTCGGCGGATCTCGAACGGCGTGCTCACGGTGACGTCTCCTCGGGGGGCATGGCGGCGTGGACGGCGACGACGATCCGGTGCGGCCGCCCCTCCGCCGCATGGTGGCGGGCGACGAGCTCGCGCACCGACTCGCCCAGCTCGCGGGTGAACGCCGCACGGTCTGCCGCGGTGGCGAAGGTGATCTCGCCGTCGATCGCGAAGGTGGCGACGCGCCTGCTGCCCGCCGCCGTGATCAGCCGAGCGACCTCGCGCAGCAGCCGTGCCGCGAGGGCGAGCAGCCACTGGGCGGAGAGCTTGTCCGGCTCGCGGTCCGGGTCCGGGGCGACGAGCGCCCAGGACTGCGGGGAGATGACGAACGCGCCCGCGGTCGCGCGGAGCAGGCGCTCGGTCATGTTGCCCTTGCGGCGTTCCTCGACCAGCTCGACGAGCCCGTGGGCCTCCAGCGCACGCAGGTGGTAGTTCACCTTCTGCCTGGTCAGGCCCAGAGTGGCGGCGAGCGAGGTGGCCGAGCCGGGTTCCCGGAGGGCGCCGAGCAGGCGGGCCCGCACCGGGTCGAGCGCGACCGCGGCCGATGCGGCGTCCTCGATCACGGCCGTCCGGTTCGTCATGCGCCGACCGTGTCACCGACAACAAGTCTTGTCAAGGAGGGAAATATTGTCGGAGTCGCCGCGCGGAGTCGGATCGGTGCCGCCTAGGGTCGCCGCACACGGCCGCCCGATCGAGGAGTGCGCAGCGGGATGACCGACGAGCCCGTCGAGCCCGGCCGCGGCCGGACCGACCCCACCGCCCCGCCCGTCGGAGGGCCGCCGGTCGATCCGTTGACCGACACGGGGCGCCACGCGTTGATCGAGCCGATCAGGCCGGTCAGGGCGCCGGATGTCGAATCGCAGACGGCCGAGGGGGCCGACGCGGGCACGGAG
>NZ_JACBXB010000183.1 GCF_013870575.1 Pseudonocardia pini | reverse complement strand
GGCGATCCGGGTGGCCCGGCGCAGGACCGTCTCGGACTCGGGGCCGCCGGTGAGGGCGACCACCACCCGCTCGCGGGTCTCCCACGTCTCTGAGATGTGCTGCTCGGTGCGGTGCCTGCGCAACGCGACGTCGACCTCGTCGGCCACCCACAGCAGTGCCAGCTCCCGCAGCGCGATCAGGTTGCCGACCTGGAAGTAGTTGGCCAGTGCGGCGTCGACCTTCTCGGCCGCGTAGACGTTGCCGTGCGCGAGCCTGCGGCGCAGCGCCTCCGGGGTGATGTCCACCAGCTCGATCTGGTCCGCGCGGCGCACGAACTCGTCCGGCACGGTCTCCCGCTGCCGCACCCCGGTGATCCGCTCGACGACGTCGTTGAGCGACTCCAGGTGCTGCACGTTCACCGTGGACAGGACGTCGATCCCGGCGGCGAGGATCTCCTCGACGTCCTGCCAGCGCTTCGGGTGCCGCGCGCCGGGCGCGTTGGTGTGGGCCAGCTCGTCGACCAGCACCACCTCGGGGCGGCGGTCCAGCACGGCCTGCACGTCCAGGTCGCCCGCGAGCCGCGGCAGGGTCTCCAACCCGGCCAGCAGCTCCGCGGTCCGCTCCCGGCCGTGGGTCTCGACGAGCCCGACGACGACGTCCGTCCCCCGCTCGACCCGCCGCCGCGCCTCGCCGAGCATGGCGAAGGTCTTCCCCACCCCCGGCGCGGCCCCGAGATGGATCCGCAGCTCCCCGCCCACACTCCCCCCTCCCCGCGTCATGGAGCCACACCTGTCGCTGGAGCCCCCGCCTACGACCGTTATGGAGCCACAACTGTCGTTGGAGGCCCCAGAAACGACAGCTATGGAGCCACAATGCCGCTCACGATGCCCGTTCAGGACCCCGCGACCGCCGCGTTCAGCTCCGGGACGTTCACCGTGGGCTCGCCCAGGAAGCCGAGTATCCGCCCGTCGCTCGCCCCCGCGACGAGCCGCTCCACCTCGGCCTCCGGCAGCCCCGTGACCCGGGCGACCCGGGGGACCTGCAGGGCCGCGTAGGCCGGGCTGATGTCCGGGTCCAGCCCGGAGCCCGACGCCGTGACGGCGTCCGTGGGGACCGCCTCCGGCGCGACGCCCTCGCGCTCGGCGATGAGCGCGCGGCGCTGCGACACGGCGTCCAGCAGGTCGGCCGAGTCGCCCGCCTTGTTCGACCCGCCCGAGGTCGTGGGGTCCGCGGGGCCCAGGACGTCCTCCGACGACGCCGAGGGCCGGGTGTGGAAGTAGGGGTCGGCGGCCGGGTCGGCGGCCACCGGATCGATGCCGATCAGGGACGACCCGCCCGTCGGGAGGATCGAGCCCTCCGCGCTCGGGACGAACGCGCGGGACACCCCCCAGACGGCCAGCGGGTACACGATCCCGCAGAGCACGGTGAAGACGACCAACAGCCGCAGACCCGTGGAGGTCTGCCTGCGCAGAGTGGAGAGCACGTCACATCCCCGGGAGGAGTCGGACCAGCAGGTCGATGAGGTAGATGCCCGCGAACGGCGTCACGACGCCGCCCAGGCCGTAGACCAACAGGTTGCGGCGCAGCAGGCTCGCCGCCGAGGAGGGCCGGTACCGCACCCCGCGCAGCGCCAGTGGGATCAGCACCACGATGATCAGCGCGTTGAAGACCACCGCGGACAGGATCGCGGACTGTGGCGAGTGCAGTCCCATCACGTCGAGCAGGCCGAGCGAGGGGTACAGCGCCGCGAACATCGCGGGCAGGATCGCGAAGTACTTGGCCAGGTCGTTGGCCACCGAGAAGGTGGTCAGCGCGCCCCGGGTGATCAGCAGCTGCTTGCCGATCTCCACGATCTCGATGAGCTTCGTGGGGTCCGAGTCGAGGTCGACCATGTTCCCGGCCTCCTTGGCCGCGGCCGTCCCCGTGTTCATCGCGACCCCCACGTCCGCCTGCGCCAGCGCGGGGGCGTCGTTCGTGCCGTCGCCGGTCATCGCGACCAGCCGCCCGCCCTCCTGCTCGCGGCGGATGTAGGCCATCTTGTCCTCGGGCGTGGCCTCGGCGAGGTGGTCGTCGACGCCCGCCTCGGCGGCGATGGCCCGCGCGGTGCGGGGGTTGTCGCCGGTGACCATCACCGTGCGGATCCCCATGGTCCGCAGCTCGGCGAACCGGGCTGCGATGCCGGGCTTGACCACGTCGGACAGCCGGATCACGCCCAGCACCCGGTCGTCGATGGTGACGACCAGCGGGGTGCCGCCCTCGTCGGAGATCGCGTCGACGACCCGGGTCACCTCGGCCGAGGTCGGCATGCTCCCCGCGGCGCCCTTGCGGATCCGGCGGCCGTCGACGTCCAGCCCGGACATCCGGGTCTGGGCGGTGAACGGCACGAACTCCGCGCGCGCCTCCGCGGCGCTCGCCTCGGGCGCCAGGCCGTACTCCCGCGCACAGAGCTCGACGACGCTGCGGCCCTCCGGCGTCTGGTCCGCCAGGCTGGACAGCCGGGCGGCCTCGGCGAGCTCCCGCGCGCCCACCCCGTCGACCGGGACGAGCTCGGTGGCCTGCCGGTTGCCGAAGGTGATGGTGCCGGTCTTGTCCAGCAGCAGGGTGTCGATGTCGCCCGCCGCCTCCACGGCCCGCCCGGACGTGGCGAGCACGTTGCGCTGCACCAGCCGGTCCATGCCCGCGATGCCGATCGCCGAGAGCAGCGCGCCGATCGTCGTGGGGATGAGGCAGACGAGGAGGGCCACCAGCACCACGACGTCCTGCGGCCCGCCCGCGTAGGCGCTCATCGGCTGCAGGGCCACGACGGCGAGCAGGAAGATCACCGTGAGCGCCGACAGCAGGATCGTCAGCGCGATCTCGTTGGGCGTCTTCTGCCGCGCGGCCCCCTCGACCAGCGCGATCATCCGGTCCACGAAGGACTCTCCCGGCTTCGTCGTGATCTCCACGACGATCCGGTCGGACAGCACCGTCGTGCCGCCGGTGACCGACGACCGGTCACCCCCCGCCTCCCGCACCACCGGCGCGGACTCCCCGGTGATCGCGGACTCGTCGACCGTCGCGATGCCCTCGACGACGTCCCCGTCACCGGGGATCGTCTCCCCCGCCTCGACGACGACCCGGTCCCCGACCGTCAGCGACGAACCGGGGACGACGGCGCCGGACACCAGGCGCGCCGTCGTCTCCTGCTTCGTGCGGCGCAGGCTCTCCGCCTGCGCCTTGCCCCGCCCCTCCGCGACCGCCTCGGCGAGGTTCGCGAAGAGGACCGTGAACCACAGCCACACCGCGATCAGCCAGCCGAACACGGTCGGCGACACGATCGCGTCGACCGTGACCAGCACCGATCCCACCCACACGACGACCATCACGGGGTTGCGGAGCTGGGCGCGCGGGTGGAGCTTGCGCAGGGCCTCGGGGACCGCCGCCCAGAGCTGCGGCGGACTGAACGCCCCGGCCCGCACCGGGGTCGGTCTGTCCAGGACGGTGGTCATGAGAGTGCCTCCGCGAGCGGACCCAGCGCGAGCGCCGGGAAGAAGGTGAGGGCGGCGACCAGGACGATCGTGCCGCCCACGAGGACGCCGAACAGGGGCTTGTCCGTGGCGAGCGTCCCCGCGGTGGGTTCGGCTCGGCGCTGCTGCGCCAGCGAGCCCGCCAGTGCGAGCACCGCCAGGATCGGCACGAACCGGCCGAACAGCATCGCCAGACCCAGCGCCGTCTGGAAGAAGTCGCTGGTCACGGTGATGCCGGCGAAGGCGGAGCCGTTGTTGTTGGCCGCGCTGGCGAAGGCGTAGAGGACCTCGGAGAAGCCGTGGGCGCCGTCGTTGTTGAGCGCGTCGCGCGTGCCGGGCAGCGCGATCGCCAGGCCGGTGCCGACCAGGACGAGCGTCGGCATGGCCAGGATCGCGACCACCGCCGCGGTGACCTCCCGGCGGCCGAGCTTCTTGCCCAGGTACTCCGGGGTGCGCCCGACCATCAGCCCGGCGAGGAACACCGCGACGACCGCCAGCACCAGGATCCCGTAGAGCCCCGCGCCGACCCCGCCGGGCGCGACCTCGCCGAACAGGATGTTCAGCAGCACCGCGCCGCCTGCGCCGCCGGTGTAGCTGTCGTGCAGGGAGTTGACGGCGCCGGTCGAGGTCCCCGTCGTCGAGACGCCGAACAGGACCGAGCCGGGGATGCCGAACCGGACCTCCTTGCCCTCCAGCGCCCCGCCCGCGGCGAGCGTGGCCGGGCCGTTCGGGTGGGTCTCGGCGAACCAGGCCACGGCGAGCATCGCGCCCCAGAGCACGCCCATCACCGACAGCAGCACCGTGCCCTGACGGCGGTTGTTCACCATCGTGCCGAAGGTGCGGGTCAGGCAGACCGGGATGACCAGCATGAGGAAGATCTCGAACAGGTTCGACAGCGCTGTGGGGTTCTCGAAGGGGTGCGCGGAGTTGGCGTTGAAGATCCCGCCGCCGTTGGTGCCCAGCATCTTGACCGCCTCCTGGGAGGCGGTCGGCGCCAGCGGGATCCCGTCCACACCGGACCTCAACGACATCGTGACGCCCATGGCCACCAACAGGATCGCCGCGACGAACGCGAAGGGCACGAGGATCCGCACGACGCCCCGCGTCAGGTCGACCCAGAAGTTGCCGATGCGGTCGGTACCCGAGCGGACGAACCCCCTGATCACGGCCACGGCCACGGCCAGCCCGACGGCGGCGCTCACGACGTTCTGCACCGTCAGCCCCGCCATCTGCACGGTGTTGCCGAGCACCTGCTCGGGGACGTAGGACTGCCAGTTCGTGTTGGTGACGAACGAGATCGCGGTGTTGAGCGCCATCGCGGGCTCGACGGCGCCGCGGTCGAAGGACATCGGCAGCAGCGGCTGGAGGCGTTGCAGCAGGTAGAGGAGCACGATCGAGACGAACGAGAAGCCCAGCACGCCCGCGGCGTAGGTGGGCCAGCGTTGCGCGCCCGCGGCGTCGACCCGGACGAGCCGGTAGAGCGCGGACTCGACCCGCCAGTCACGCTCGGCCGTGAAGACCCTCGCCATGTAGTCGCCGAGCGGGACGTAGCAGGCGGCGAGCAGGACGAGCAGCAGCGCGACCTGGAGCAGGCCCGCGACGGTGGGGCCCATCAGAACCGCTCCGGTCGCAGCAGGGCCACCACCAGGTAGACGAGCAGCGCGAGCGCCACGACCCCGCCCACCACGTTCGTGACGACGTCGGCGGTACTCACAGCCGCTCCAGACCGCGCAGGCACAGCACCAGGACGGCGAACCCGCCGACCAGCAGCAGCGCGTAGAGCACATCGGCCACCGGACAGTCTCCTCGGGACACGAGCCCGCCGGACCGTCCGGCGGGACGTCGCAGAGTCTGTGCCGGGCGGGCCCCGCCGAGGGGCGTGCATGCGGAACCTTGACGCCGTGACCTCGGATCTTGACGCGATCCTGACGGGCCGGTGTCCCGCACCGCGAGTGCGGGCGGCTAGAAGCCGATCGGCAGCCCCGCGTAGTTCTCGGCCAGCCCCGTCGCGCCCGCGGTGCTCGTCGCGACCCAGCGCAGCTGCGAGAGCTGGAGCTGGGTGTCGAAGGGGTCCGCGGAGGTGTGCAGCATGGTCGTCATCCACCAGGAGAAGTGGGTGCACCGCCAGACCCGGCGCAGCGCGGTGTCCGAGTAGGCGTCGGCGAGCGCGGAGTCCTCGTTCCGCACCAGCGCGGCCAGGGCCGGGGCCAGCAGCGCGACGTCCGCGACGGCGAGGTTCAGCCCCTTCGCGCCCGTCGGGGGCACGATGTGGGCGGCGTCGCCCGCCAGGAACAGCCGCCCGTGCCGCATCGGCTGCTGCACGAAGGACCGCATGGGAAGCACCGACTTCTCGGTCACCGGCCCCGGCGTGAGCGTCCAGCCGTCCAGGCCGAGGCGCTCGGCGAGGGCGGTCCACACGCGGTCGTCCGACCAGTCCGCCACGTCGGTGCCGTTGGGGACCTGCAGGTACAGCCGCGAGACGGTGGCCGAGCGCATGGAGTGCAGCGCGAAGCCGTCGGGGTGCCAGGCGTAGATCAGCTCGTCGGTCGACGGGGCGGCGTCGGCGAGGATCCCCAGCCACGAGTACGGGTACGTCCGCTCCCACGTGGCGGGGTCCGGCACGGCGGCGCGGGAGGGGCCGAACGAGCCGTCGCAGCCCACGACGACGTCCGCGTCGAGCCGCTCGGCCCGCCCGTCGGGACCGGTGAACGTGAGGTACGGCCGCTCGGTCCCGGCGTCGTGGATCGCGGTGTCCGCGGCCTCGTAGACGATCTCCTGGCCCGCCGCCGCCCGCGCCCGCCCGAGGTCCTTCGTCACCTCGGTCTGCCCGTAGACGGTGACCGAGCGCCCCACCAGGTCCACGAAGTCCAGGTGCACCCGCTCCCCCGGGTACTGCAGGTAGATGCCCCGGTGGACGTCGCCCTCCCGGTCGAGGCGTTCCCCCAGCCCGACCTCGCGCAGCAGGTCGACCGTCGACTGCTCGAGGATCCCGGCCCGGATCCGGGCCTCCACGTACTCGCGCGAGCGGGCCTCGACGACCACGGACTCGACGCCCGCGCGGTCGAGCAGGTGGGACAGCAGCAGTCCGGCGGGGCCTGCGCCGACGATGGCGACCTGGGTGCGCATGGGGGGAGTCTGCCCCGCTAACGCCTCCGCAGCGCCGCGAAGCGGCGGCCGACCTCCTCGACGTCCGTGCGCCAGCGGAGCTTCTCCTCCGCCTCCAGGGCCAGGGCGTGCGGGAGCGACTCGCCCTCACCCCGGTGCAGGAGGTCGAGCTGGACGTCGACCGAGCCCGCGTGGGCCGCGACGATCCTCCCGGCGATCTCCCCGGCCCGCTCCAGGAGCCGTTCGTGGGGGACCACCTCGGTGATCAGCCCCGCGGCGAGGGCCCGCGCCGCGTCGATCGGTTCCCCGGTCGTCATCATCTGCCGGGCGAGCCGGGTGCCCACCGCGCGCGGCAGCAGCGCACTCATCCCCCACCCCGCGACGAGCCCGACCTGGGCGTGGGTGTCGGCGAACCGCGCCCGCTCCGACGCGACGACGAACGCACACGACAGCGCGATCTCCAGCGCCCCGGTGTAGCAGAGCCCGTTGACCACGGCGACGATCGGCGTCCGCGTCGAGCGGAGCACCGCCGCGGGATCGGTCCGGGCGCCACGCGGCGAGCCGTTCAGGCTCTCGGTGAGGTCCAGTCCGGCGGAGAAGGCCGGGTCGGCGCCGGTCAGCAGCACGACCCGGGTGTCCGGGTCCGCGTCCGCCGCCCTGGCGACGTCGATCAGCCCGCGCCGCATCGCGATGGTCAACGCGTTGCGGGCGGCGGGGCGGTCGAGGGTCAGCCGGGCGATGCCGGCCGACCACTCCAGCCGCAGCCCGTCGACACCCGGGTCCTTCAGCACGAGGCCGTGTCTCTCGATCCGGCGCCGCCGGGCCCGGTGATCCATGTCGTTCCCGGCACGGCAGCCGGGCGGCCCTCGGACCGGGCCGTGTTCGGGTGGTCCGGCAACGCCGTCGGGGGCGCCGGGAGCGGATTGGGAGACACGGCCTAGACCGTGAGGACCAGCGCCGAGCCCATGCCGCCGCCCGCGCACATGGACGCGACGGCGGTCCCGCCGCCGCGGCGGCGCAGCTCGTGCGCGAGGGTCGCGACCATCCGCGAACCGGTCGCCGCGATCGGGTGGCCCAGGCTGCAGCCGCTGCCGAACGGGTTGACCTTCTCCTCGTCGAGACCCAGCTCGCGGGTGGCGGCGATCGGCACGGAGGCGAACGCCTCGTTGATCTCCCACAGGTCCACGTCCGCGACGGTCAGCCCGGCCCGGTCGAGCGCCTTGCGGATCGCACCGATCGGGGCCAGGCCCGTCTCGGAGGGGTCCACGCCCACGCTCGCCCAGGAGCGGATGGTGGCCAGCGGCGCGATCCCGTGCTCGGCGGCGAGGTCGGAGCTCGCGACGACGACCGCGGAGGCCGCGTCGTTGATCCCGGACGAGTTGCCCGCGGTGATCGAGAAGCCCTCGATCTCCGGGTGCAGCACCTTCAGACCCGCCAGCTTCTCGATCGTGCTGCCGCGGCGGGGGTGCTCGTCGACGTCGAAGACCGACACGGTGCCGTCCCGCCCGGTGACCTTGACCGGGACGATCTCGTCCGCGAACCGGCCCTCGTCGATGGCGGCCAGCGCCCGCTCGTGCGAGCGCAGCGCCCAGGCGTCCATGTCGGCGCGGCTGACGCCGGCGAGCGTCGCGGTGTTCCAGCCGACCAGGATGGTCATGTCGTCCGCGGGCGCCTCGGGGGTGCTCACGTGCGAGGGCGAGCTCCACGGGTCGGCCACGTCGTCCGTGCCGGGGATCCGGCGGCGGGCCTGCGGGTTGGTCGACGACGAGTGCGTGCCC
>NZ_JACBXB010000182.1 GCF_013870575.1 Pseudonocardia pini | reverse complement strand
GAAGCCCATCGCCGACGCCGCAGCCCGCCGCACGGGGCGGCGCGCGTCGCGGATCCACGGCCGCGTGACGGTGTTCGGGTAGAGCGGGCTGTCGTCGAGTGCCTGGTTCGGCGTGGCGATGTTGATCGTCGGCGGCAGCACCTTGTGCCGCAGCGACAGCGCGAGCTTCATGAGCGAGGCGGTCCCCGCGGCCCCCTTGGTGTGCCCGATCTGCGACTTCACGCTGCCGATCGCGGCGTAGCCCCGCTCGTCGGTCTCCGCACCGAGCACCGAGCCGAGCGCCGTGAGCTCCGTCCGGTCACCCACCGCGGTGCCGGTCGCGTGCCCCTCGAACAGCTCGACGGACGAGGGCGAGACCCCGGCGTCCGTGTAGGCCCGACGCAGCGCCAGCTCCTGGCCCGACGCCCGCGGCGCGTAGATGCTGCCGAACCGGCCGTCGGAGGAGGACCCGATGCCCTGCACGACCGCGTAGACCCGGTCCCCGTCGCGCTCGGCGTCGGCCAGTCGTTTGAGCGCGAGCATCCCGATGCCCTCGCCGACGAGCGTGCCGTCGGCGGTGTCGTCGAACGGCTTGATGCGTCCACTCTTGGACAGCGCCTGGGTGCGCGAGAAGCACATGTAGCCGAAGACGGTGTTCTCGGTGTCGCAGCCGCCGGTGATCATCAGGTCGGCGCGGCCCTCGGCGAGCTCGGCGGCCGCCATCCGCAGCGCGGACAGCGACGAGGCGCACGCGGCGTCGACCGCGCAGTTCATGCCGCCCAGGTCGAAGCGGTTCGCGATCCGTCCGGCGGTGACGTTGCCCAGCAGGCCGGGGAAGGTGTTCTCCTCCCACGGAGGGAAGGCCAGCAGGTACTTCTGCGCGATCGCCTCGGCGTCGGCGTCGGACAGCCCGCAGCTGCGCACGACCTCCTTGAGGACCGGGGTCTCCAGCCGGGCCGCCATCGGGTGCGTCAGCGGCATGGGGCCGGTCACGCCGAGCGTCACGCCGGTCCGCGCGGGGTCGTACCAGTCGGCGTTGCCCTCGTCGGTCACGGCGCCGGCGTCGCGCAGCAGGTCGCGCGCCACGACGAGGCTGAGCAGCTGGACCGTCGTGGTCACCTCGAGCTGGTTCGGCGGCATCCCGAACTCGCCCGGCGCGAACTCGGTCTCCGGCACGAACCCGCCCCGGGTGCAGTAGGTGGTGTCCGGGTGGGACGGGTCGGTCGACGGCGTCGGGTCGAAGTAGTCCTCCGGCCGCCAGTGGGTCTCCGGGACGTCGGTGGTGCAGTCGACGGCGTCGAGGATGTTCTGCCAGTAGTCGCGGTAGTTGCGGGCCATCGGGAACAGGCCCGCCATGCCGACGATCGCAATGGGTTCGTCCGCCGTGCGGCGGCCGATTCTGGCCCTGTCTCTGAGCTGCGGGGAGTCGGACACGAATCCTCTTTTCAGCGGCAATTCGGGCAGCGCACAGCGCCGATTCACGTGAGCGAATCGGAAGCGTGCGGAGACGTTCAGACGAGCAGCGCGGCGATCTCGTTCGCGATCGTGCGGTGGCCGAGCGAGGAGGGGTGGATGCCGTCCGGGTACCACATGTCCGGGTCCGCACAGAGCGCCGCGGTGGACAGTGCGTACCGGACCACGCCGCGCTCGGCGCAGAGCCCGGCCAGGAACGTGTTGGCCTCGGCGAACCGGGCGCGCAGCAGCGTGCGGTGCTCCTCCGGGACGCCCGGGAGCTTGCCCGGGATGTCCGGGTAGTCGTGGGTGAAGACCCGCCGCCCGGGTGCGGCGACGGCGTCGAAGATCGAGGTCAGGTTCGCGCGGAACCGGTCGTGGTCGTAGGCGCGGACCAGGTCGTTGCCGCCGACGGCGACCCCGAGCAGCGGGGTCTCGACGTCGGCGATCTTGTCCAGCTGCTGGTCCACGACGTCCGAGGTGAGGGCACCGTACGAACCCAGGTTCAGCACGTCGTCGATCCCCAGCCGGTGCGCGACCCGCGGCACCCACCCCACGTACCCACCCGCTCCGTCGGGGTCGCCGCGGCCCTCGGCGAAGCTGTCACCGATCACCACGAGGCCGTACATCAGACGGCCGCCAGGATCCGGCCGACGTTCGCGGGGGCGAAGAACTCCTCGCCGCTGATCCCGCCGCCGACCATCGAGAGGAACTGGCGGGTGGCAGGCTCGTTGTCGCTGACGGCGCGGAACAGACCCTGCAGCTCGGGCGAGAGATCCAGGTCGGAGATCATCGTGGTGAAGGCGTAGGCGCCCTTGGTCCCGGCGTCGCGCTCGCCGGCGTACTCGGCGAGCACGTCGCCCATCGGGCGGCCCTCCAGCCCCTCGGCGATCTTGCCCGCGAGCAGCTCGGCGTGGGTGAAGGCGTCGGAGATGCCCTTACCCGTGAAGGGGTCCTTGTGGTAGCCGGCGTCGCCGACCAGCGCCCAGCCCGGGCCCGCGGAGACCCGGTAGAAGTTGTCCGGGTAGCGGATCCCGGTGAACCGCTCGGCCTGCGACCCGGCACGGACCTGCTCGGCGAGGTCGGGGACCACCTGCTCGCAGACCTCGTGGAAGCTCGCCTCCACGTCGCGCCGGAACTCCCCGTAGCGGTCCCGGGTGCGCATCACGGCGACCAGCGTGCGGCCGTCGTTGGTCGGCCAGAGCCCGACCTGCTGGCGGCCCAGGCCGATCCGGCTGTGGAACCCGGTGTCCGGGATCCCCTCCCAGTAGCTGTAGTAGATGAAACAGGCGGGCTCGACGACGTCGTAGGTGCCCGCCCCGACCGCCTCGGCGACCCGGGACCGGGCACCGTCGGCGCCGACGACCACGCGGGCCCGCTCCTCGACCAGCTCGCCGTCGGCGGTCTGCAGCCGGACGCCGCGCACCACGCCGTCCTCGACGACGAGGTCGCGCAGGGTCGAGCCCAGCCGGACCTCGGCGCCTGCCGCCTCTGCGGCGCGGAGCAGGACCGGGTCCAGCGCGGTGCGGCGTGGGGCCAGGGTCGCGGAGATCCCGTCGATCGGGTCGGCGAAACCGGAGATCACGGCGTCGTCGTAGGAGATCGTCATGCGGGTGATCGGGGTGACGCCGGTGGCGAGCACCTCGTCGAGCAGTCCCCAGGACTGCAGCCGGGCCAGGCCGTACTGCTGCAGGTAGTGGGTGGAGACGGTGTCGGCGGGCAGCGCGGTGCGGTCGACGGCCAGCACCCGGAACCCGCGCCGGGCCAGCAGCATCGCGACGGGGGATCCGGCGCAGCGCGCGCCGACCACGATCACGTCGTAGGGCTCGTTCATTGCTCTTCGTCAGCTCCCCGAAGGTGACGGCCGGTCCCGGTCTGAGGTGGGTCACCGTCGCCGTCGACGGGTGGGCAGGAACGGCACTGGAGGCGGTACGAGAATTGTGTCTACGGGGGCGGGTAAGGGAAGTCAACGAGCTCTCCCACACGATGGCGGTGCACTATCGCGTCATGCACCGACCCGATCAGCCAGCCATTTCGCCGTGCCCCGCCCGCATATCGGTCGGCATTCGGAACAGTATTGTTCACCCGCCGGCCACTCACTTCGGAGGTAATGGTCGGCATGGCTACCACCACTGATCCGCTGTCCGCCGTCGTCGCGGAGCTCGCCGCCACGGGCGGCCCCGTCGACCTCGAGCGGCTCCGCCGGACCGTCGACACGATGGTCCCCTTCTGCAACCACGTCGGTGTCCGCGTGACCGAGCTGGCGCCGGACCACGGGCAGGCCGAGCTGCCGGTCCGCGCCGAGCTGCAGAACCACTTCGGCACGGTGCACGCCGGCGCGCTGTTCCTCGCGGCCGAGGTGGCCGGGGCTGCGGCCTTCGCCGGTGCCATGGCGCCGCGCATCACGCAGCTGCAGGGGTTCGTGCTGCGCTCGTCGAAGATCGCGTTCCTCAAGCCCGCCGTCGGCCATGTGCGGGCGCGCGCCACGCTCGACCGGCAGGCGATCGACGCCGTGCTCGCCGGCACGGCGGGGCGGTTCGAGCTCGCAGGCCTCGCCCTGCTGCACGACGACGCGGACGTGCTGCTCGGCCGCGTCGAGCTCGACTACGTGGCGTGGATGGGCGCCGCGGCCTGACCCCCGCACGATGGAGCCACGACTGTCGTCTCCCGTGCTCAGAACGACAGTTGTGGCTCCATAGTGCGGTCAGTAGAGGGTGGTGACCTGCTCGGCGTAGCGCTCCGCGATCACCGCGCGGCGGAGCTTCAGGCTCGGGGTCAGGGTGCCGTCGGCGACGCTCAGGGCTCCTTCGACGAGCGTCCAGCGCCGGATCGACTCGGCGCGGGAGACCAGGGAGTTGGCGTCGTCGACCGCCGCCTGGACGTCCGGCGAGGCGCCGGGGTCGGCGAAGACCAGGGCGGCCACATAGGACCGCCCCTCCCCCACGACGACGGCGTGCGCGATCCCGGGATGCAGCCGGATGCGGTCCTCGAGCGGCTCGGGGGCGACGTTCTTGCCCCCGTTCGTCACGATGATCTCCTTGCGGCGGCCCGTGATCGCGAGGAAGCCGTCGCGGTCGACCTCGCCGAGGTCTCCCGTCCGGAGCCAGGCGTCGGGCGGACCGGACAGGGGCCAGTAGCCGGGTGCGACGTTCGCCCCCCGGACCAGGACCTCACCGTCCTCGGCGATCAGGACCTCGCAGCCGGGCAGCGCTCGCCCGACCCGGCCGGCCTTCACCGCGGACGGCGAGCTCATGGTCACGACGGTCGTCGACTCGGTGAGCCCGTAGGCCCCGAGCACCTGCACCCCGAGCGCCGCCGTGAACGCCGCGGTGGTCGGGTCGAGCGAGGCGCCGCCGCAGATCACGTGCGCGAGCCGACCGCCGAGCGAGGCGCGCAGGGCCTCGGCGGTGGGACCGGACCACCCGGCGCCCAGCGCGACGGCCTCGGCCTCCGCCTCGGGGGTGAGCACCGTCCGCGCCCCCTTGCGGAGCTTCTCCAACGCGTACGGCACCAGGACCAGGAACGACGGCCGGAACCGCGGCAGCTCCGCGGTCAGCTCGGCCGCGGACGCGAGCAGCCCGGTCCGGACGCCCGCCCACAGGCACCCCAGTGCGCTGACCCGGCCGAACACGTGGGAGAGCGGCAGGAACAGCAGGGTCGACGCGTCGTCGCCTGCGAACAGCTCGGGCAGGAAGGCGACCACGTTGCCCGCCGCCGCGAAGAGGTTGCGATGGGTGAGGACGCAGCCCTTCGGGTTCCCGGTGGTCCCGCTGGTGTAGACGATCGTGGCGATGTCGTCCGCGTCGATCTCGTCGGTCGAGGGCACCTGACCTGCGGCACCGAGCTCCGCGAGCCGCCGCACCGCCGCCGCGAACGGCTCCGCGCCGGAGAGCGCGACCTGGTCGACGGTCTCGGCGAAGGTGCGGGCGGCGCCGGAGTCGGCGAGGACGTGGTCGACCTGGGTCCGCGAGGCCGTCGGGTAGATCGGGACGGTGACCGCCCCTGCGGCGAGCACGGCCAGGTCCAGCACGATCCAGTCCGTCGTGTTCCCGCCGAACAGCGCGACCCGGTCACCCGGTGCCACACCGTCGGCCCGCAGGCCCGCCGCGACGGCGCGGACCAGGCCCGCGAGCTCACGGGCGGACACCTCGGCCCACCCCGGCTCCCGCGGGGCCGCGAGGACGGGGCGGTCCCCCGCCTCGTCCAGCCTCCGCAGGATCTCGACGGCGATCCCGCCGCGGTCGGGCAGGGTGACGAGTGGGGGGTTGAGCACGGCGGTCACGGGAGGCCTCCTGGAGGCGGAGCGTGCGGAGCCGACCCTGGGCAGCGTCGGCGGAGCTTCACCACGGGCACGGTCGCGAGACCTGCGGCGTCAGGACCTCGTGACCGGCGCCGGTGCGGTACGGACGTCCATGCGCAGGCCCGGTTCGGCGATGCGGATCGGGCCGGTGAAGGCCGCGGCCGCGTCGTCGCGGCGGGCCGTCACCCAGGCGGGGTCGGTGGACACGAAATGGGTCAGCACCAGCTCCCCGACGCCACCCTCGGCCGCTGCGACCCCGGCGTCGGCGCCGGAGAGGTGGCCGTGCGGGCCGGTGTCGGTGGTGGCGAGGGTGGCTTCGGCGAGCAGCAGGTCGACACCTGCGGCGAGGGGCTGCAGCCCGGGCGTGAGACCGGTGTCCCCCGTGTAGGCCAGTGCGGACCGCGGGGTCTCGACGCGGATGCCGCAGTTGGCGGCCACGTGCCGCAGCGGATGGAGGGAGACGTGGGCGTCGCCGACCTCGACGTCGTCCCCCGCGGTGTACTCGACGACCTCGAAGGCGAGGTCGAAGACCCTGTCCAGCAACGGCATCGTCGTCACGGGGAAGAGCGAGGCGAGCCGCTCCAGCACGGCCCGGCCGCCCTTGGGCACGTAGAGCGGGACGCGCGGACCGGACATGTCGAGATGACGGGCGGCGGACACCGGGTCGGCGGCCCGGTCGCCGATCGCCGCCTGCAGCCGCCGGTAGAGCAGCGCCTTGCCCAGCGGGAGCAGGTCGTAGCAGTGGTCCGAGTGCAGGTGGCTGATCAGCACCGCGTCGGGGACGGCGTCCACTGCGGACAGGGCCGTCGCGATGCCCGGTCCGCAGTCGAGCAGGAGCCGGGTCGACGCCGTCGAGACCAGGTAGCCGGAGCTGGCCTGACCCTCTGCGGGCATCCCCGACCGACACCCGAGCACCGTCAGTTCCACGTGACCTCCCCACGGCCGGGCACCTTTCCCCGCGCCGTCGCCGCCACCGTGACCGATCGCCGACGGGCGGGCAAGCAGCGGTTGCCTGTCGGCCGATGCGCCGCTCCTATCGCCCCAGCTCCGGGCGTCTCGGCTCGGGCCTGCTGAACTCGAACGGCCCTGCCGTGGCGAGCGCCCCCAGCAGGGCCTCCACCAGCGGTGTCCGGTCCTCGGTCCGCCACACGACGTGGAGGGCGAGGCTCGGGGAGGGCTGGGTCAGCGGGACCGCGACGAGCCCCTGCGCAGGTGCGCGCACCGCCCGTGACGCCGAGGCGAACCCGATCACCTGCCGGGCCGACACGAGTACCCCGGTGGCGACGGGGTCGTCGACCTCGGCGGTGATGGTCAGCTTGATGCCCGCGCGGTCGGCGGCGCCCAGGATCGCGTCGTGCATCGCGGGGCTCTGCTCGCGGCGGAACAGCAGACAGGGCTGCCGGTCGAGCATCCGCACGGGCATCTCGTCACGCCCCGCCCAGGGGTGCCGCTCCCCCACGACCGCGACGATGGGGACCGTCATCAGCTCGGTCGACGACAGCTGGGGGCTGACCGGCCGCCCGTACACGAACCCCACGTCCAGCTCGCCGGACTGCACGCCTTCCAGCTGCGGGCCGGTCCGCCGCTCCCACAGCTGGGTCTGCACGCGGGGGTGCTCGGTGTTGAGTGCCGCGAGCGCCGCGGGCAGCACGTCCTGTCCCGCGGGGAAGTTGAAGCCGATGTTCAGCGTGCCCGCCCGCCCGGAGGCGACGGCGTGGGCCGCGGCGATAGCGCGGTCGACCTGGTCGAGCAGCTTGCGGGCCTCCTCCCGGAACGCCTCGCCCGCGGGCGTCAGCCGGACCTCGTGCGAGCTGCGGCGCACGAGCTCCACCCCGACGTCGCGCTCGAGCCGCTGCAGCTGCTGCGACAGCGAGGGCTGCGCCAGGTGCAGCCGCTGCGCGGCGCGCCCGAAGTGCAGCTCCTCCGCGATCGCGAGGAAGGAGCGCAGGTACCGGAACTCCACTCGAGTCTCACCCCTCCCGACCGGTGCGCCGGAACGGTAGGCCGCCCGCACCGGCACGGGACGACGTGTGGGCGCCCAGCAGGCGAACGATGCGTGACCAGCAGCGCCACGAGTGGGTGAATCCGCAGGTGGGAGGCCCGATGCGGAACCGATCACATGATTGCCGTTCGCGTTCGACGGGCGCGGCGTCCCGGCGCGGACCTAGCGTCGCCGTTCGTGCTGTGTGAGATCACCTCCCGCCGGGCCGTGGCCGACGGCGTCGTCGAGCTCGAGCTGATCGGCCCGCTGCCCGCCTGGTCCCCCGGCGCCCACGTCGACCTGCACCTGGCCCCCGGGCTCGTCCGCCAGTACTCGCTGGTCGGCCCCGGCTTCCGCATCGCCGTGCTGCGCGAACCCGAGGGCCGCGGCGGCTCCGCCCACGTCCACGACCGGCTGCGGGTCGGCGACCGCATCGAGGTCGACGGCCCCCGCAACCACTTCCCGCTGGTCGCGGCCTCGTCCTACCTGTTCGTCGCCGGCGGGATCGGCATCACCCCGATCCTGCCGATGATCGCGGCCGCCGAGGCCGCGGGTGCGGACTGGCGGCTGCTCTACGGCGGCCGGTCCCGCGCGTCCATGGCCTACCTGGACCGGCTGACCGACCCGCGGGTCACCGTGGTGACCGGTGGCCTCCTGG
>NZ_JACBXB010000181.1 GCF_013870575.1 Pseudonocardia pini | reverse complement strand
CCTCCGTGGTGCGAGGTGGCGGTGGGCCTGCTCTGAGCCGCGGTGGCGGGTGGGGCGGCCGCCGGGCTCGTCCCCGTCGAGTGGGTGCCGCTGCTGCTCGGTGCGGCGTGGCTCGGTGTGGTGGCCGGGGTCGTCGACGTCCGGCACCACCGGCTCCCGGACGTCCTCACGCTCCCCGCATTCCCGACCGCTCTGGCGCTCGCCGTACCCCTCGGGTGGGGCGCCGCCGGTCGGGCGCTCGCGGGCGGGGCGGTGTTGGTCGCGGTGCACCTCGCGGTCCACGCCGTCTCGCCCGCGGCACTGGGGCTGGGGGACGTGAAGCTCGCCGCCACCGTGGGTGCGGTGCTCGCGGCGGACTCCTGGGCGGCTGTGCTGCTGGGCTGCGCGGTGACGGCGGTCTTCAGCGGGGTCCTCGGTGCGGTCCTCGGGATCCGCGCGCTGGTCCGGGTTCGTCGCACACAGCCGAACCAGGTCCGACGGCCGTGTGGCAGGCATGCGTGCTGGCGACAGTCCTGTGGGAGCCGGGTATCGGAGGGATGCCTGCGGGCTGCTGCGGCGCGGGATGAGGGCGCCGGGCGGCAAGTGCCGCACGCGGTCGACGGGTCGGCGGGTTTCCTGCCGGTCCGAGGGGCCGAGGCGGTGAGCAGGCCGGGCGGTGATGGCAGGCCGACGCGTGCGCCAGCCGGTGTCGACGACGCGGTGGAGGCACGTGCTCGCGACCCTGCTGCCGCGAGGTCGGAGCCTGCCCTCCCCACGCGGGCGACGGAACTGCCGCACGGTCCGTCGATGCTCGCGGCGGCGTGGCTGACGGCGTTCGCCGTGGCGGTGGGCGGCCGGCTGAGCAGTGGGCTGACCGGGGTCGTCGGGGTGGTGGGTGTGGGGTGAGAGAATCGCGGGGTGTTGCGTTGGATCACCGCCGGGGAGTCGCACGGCCCTGCGCTGGTCGCCGTGCTGGAAGGCATGGTCGCCGGCGTCGAGGTCACCACCAAGGAGCTGCAGGCCGAGCTGGCCCGCCGCAAGCTCGGCCACGGCCGGAGCCCGCGGATGGCCTTCGAGGCGGACGAGCTCGAGGTGATCGGAGGCATCCGGCACGGGATCACCCAGGGTGGCCCGGTGGCCGTCCGCATCGGCAACACCGAGTGGCCGAAGTGGGAGACCGTCATGGCGGCCGACCCGGTCGATCCGGAGCTCATCGCCAACCGGGCCCGCAACGCACCGCTGACCCGGCCGCGTCCCGGGCACGCCGACCTCGCGGGCATGACCAAGTACGGCTTCGACGAAGCCCGCCCGGTCCTCGAGCGCGCCAGTGCCCGGGAGACGGCGGCGAAGGTCGTCATGGGGACCGTCGCGAAGTCGTTCCTCGCCCAGGCGTTCGGGGTCGCCGTCGTGTCGCACGTCGTCGCGATCGGCGAGGTCGACGCCCCCGAGGGCGACCCGCGCCCCGGCCCCGGCGACCTGGAGCGGGTGGACGCGAGCCCGGTGCGGGCGCTGTCCGAGGCCACCGCCGAGCGCATGATGGCCGAGATCGACGCCGCACACGAAGCTGGGGACACCCTCGGCGGGGTCATCGAGGTGATCGCCTACGGGATGCCGGTCGGCGTCGGCTCCTACGTGCAGTCGGACCGCAGGCTCGACGCCAAGCTCGCCGGTGCCCTGATGGGCATCCAGGCGATGAAGGGCGTCGAGATCGGGGACGGCTTCCGCACGGCGCACCGCCGCGGCAGCGAGGCCCACGACGAGATGATCCCGGGCGACCCCGTGAAGCGGCTCTCGAACCGCGCGGGCGGCATCGAGGGCGGCATGACGAACGGCGAGCCGGTGCGGGTCCGCGTGGCGATGAAGCCGATCTCCACCGTCCCGCGCGCGCTCCGCACGATCGACACCAGCACGGGAGAGGAGGCCACGGCGATCCACCAGCGGTCCGACGCGTGCGCCGTCCCGCGCGCAGGTGTCGTCGCCGAGTCGATGGTCGCGCTCGTCCTGGCGGAGGCGGCACTGGAGAAGTTCGGCGGGGACTCGGTGGCCGAGACCCGGCGGAACGTGCAGGCCTACCGAGCGGCCGTCGCGGACCGGTTCCGGTACGGCACCGAGGCCTGACCGGCCCCGCACCCCGGTTCCACGGTGCGTCGCCGCCGATGTCGGTCACCTGGGCCGGTGATCGTCGTTTCCGGCCCATCGGCGCCGTATGCGGCCTGGACGGGTCGCGATCGGCGATCACGGGCCGTCGCGCTTCCGGGCGGCGCTGATCCGGGCTGGAAGCGGCGACGGATACGATCGGGCTGTGAGTGACACGACGAAGCCCCTGTTGGTCCTGGTCGGGCCGCCCGGGGCCGGGAAGAGCACGGTCGGCCGGGTTCTCGGCAGGCGGCTCGGCGTGGGCTTCACAGACGTCGACACCGTGATCGAGGAGCGGGTCGGCACCACGATCGCGGACATGTTCACCTCCCAGGGGGAACCGGCGTTCCGGGCGGTCGAGCGGCAGGTCGTCGCCGAGCTGCTCGGCACGGCGTGCGGCGTGCTGGCCTTGGGGGGTGGCTCGGTCCTCGCCGAGGACACCCGGGCGCTGCTGCGAGAGCACCGGGTCGTCTCGTTGCGGGTCGGTGTGGCCGACGGCATCCGGCGGACCGGCATGTCCACGGCGCGACCCCTGCTCGCGGGCGTGAACCCGCGGGCCACCTTCCGCGCCCTGCTGGAGGCCCGGGCTCCGCTCTACGCGGAGGTCGCGACGATCGAGGTCGACACGGTCAAGCGCAGCGCGAACCAGGTGGCCGCGGCCGTCCTGACCGGGCTCGACCTCGCTCCAGCAGCCGGTCAGGGCGCTGAGCCGGAGGAGCTCGAGCTCGCGGACCCGAACGACGCCGTCACCGCGTCCGACGCCGCCCCCTTGCCGGACCCCGTCTTCGGCCGCCCGGCACCCTGAGCTGTCGGGGGCCTCTCAGCCGGACCAGAACCCGGCCGACCGGCCCGCATCGGGCCTTGCACCCAGCAGGCGCATCACCACCGCGTCACCACCGCGTCACCACCGCGTCACCACCGCGTCACCACTGCGTCGCGAGCCGACCCCCACACCACTGCGCCCTGCACAGCGCCCCACGTCGGCCCATCGCCTGAGCGAGAGCGCCGACAGCGCCGTCGGACCACCCCGCCGCGCCCTGCTCCAGCCCGGTTAGGGTCGTCGCATGTCCGTGCCCTCCGCAGCCAGCACCATCCGCGTCACCGCCGAACGCCCGTACGACGTGATCGTCGGGCGCGGGGTCCGCGCGGGGCTGGGCTCGGTCGTGGCGGGGCTCGGCGCCGCGAAGGTGCTGCTCGTGCACCAGCCCGCGCTCACCCAGGCGGCCGAGACCGTGCGTCAGGACCTGGAGGCCGAGGGGCTGGAGGCCCACCGCATCGAGATCCCGGACGCCGAGGAGGGCAAGTCCCTCGCCGTCGCGGGCTTCTGCTGGGAGGTCTGCGGACAGGTCGGGCTGACCAGGCAGGACGTCGTCGTCGGGTTCGGCGGGGGAGCGGCGACGGACCTGGCCGGCTTCGTGGCGGCGACCTGGATGCGCGGGGTGAAGGTCGTGCACGTGCCGACCACCCTGCTCGCGATGGTCGACGCCGCGGTCGGCGGGAAGACCGGCATCAACACCGCGGCGGGCAAGAACCTCGTCGGCGCCTTCTACGAGCCGAGCGCGGTGCTCGTCGACCTCGCGACCCTCGAGACCCTGCCCGCAGCGGAGATCGCGGCGGGCATGGCGGAGGTGGTCAAGGCCGGGTTCATCGCGGACCCCGTGATCCTCGACCTCGTCGAACTGGATCCGCAGCGGGCCCTCGACCCCACCGGCGAGGTGCTCCCCGAGCTGGTGCGCCGGGCGATCCAGGTCAAGGCGGACGTCGTCGGTGCGGATCTGCGCGAGTCCCACCTGCGGGAGATCCTCAACTACGGCCACACCCTCGGGCACGCCATCGAGCGGCGCGAGGAGTACACGTGGCGGCACGGGGCGGCGGTGAGCGTCGGGCTGGTGTTCGCCGCGGAGCTCGCCCGCGCCGCAGGCAGGCTCGACGCGGAGACCGTGCAGCGACACCGCGCGATCCTCACCTCGATCGGCCTGCCCGTCTCGTACGAGGCGGGTGTGCTGCCCGAGCTCGTCGAGACGATGAAGGGCGACAAGAAGTCCCGCGCGGGCACCCTCCGGTTCGTGGTGCTCGACGGCCTCGCCAAGCCGGGGAGGCTGGAGGCGCCCGCCCCCGAGCTGCTCGAGCAGGCCTACGCGACGGTGACCGCATGACCCGCGTCCTGGTCCTCAACGGCCCCAACCTGAGCCGGCTCGGCCTCCGCGAGCCGGACGTGTACGGCCACACGACCTACGCCGACCTCGTCGCGCTCTGCGAGAAGGCGGGCACCGAGCTGGGTCTAGACGTCGAGGTCCGGCAGACCGACGCCGAGGCCGAGCTCCTCGGCTGGCTGCACGAGGCGGCCGACGCCGGCACCCCGGTCGTCCTCAACCCGGCGGCCTGGACCCACACCAGCGTCGCGGTGCGGGACGCCTGCGCGATGCTGACCGGCGGCCTCGTCGAGGTGCACATCAGCAACGTGCACCAGCGCGAGGAGTTCCGGCACCACAGCTACGTCAGCGCCGTGGCGACCGGCACGATCGTGGGGCTCGGCGTGCAGGGCTACGTCCTCGCCCTGCGCTTCCTCGCCACCCGTTAGCAAACGCGACCGGCCGGGCGGAGCCCGTGGCGGACCGCATCCCGGCCCGGGCGGACGACAAGCATCGGCCGCAGGACCCGTCGACCCACGATGTCGAGGCCTGCGGCAGCGGGATCAGTTGCCGAACGCGAGCACGAACTCCTCGGCGGAACGCGGCCGGAACACGACGTTGGTGCGCCGGACGTCGAGCAGCGGCGCGTGGGGGTCCTCGGAGTACCGGTGGCCCGGGTAGACCGTGGGGTTGCCCGCCAGGGACCCGAGCCGCTGCAGGCTCGCGTACATCGCCTCGACGTCCCCGCCCGGGAAGTCCGTGCGGCCGCAGCCCTGCAGGAACAGGGTGTCGCCCGCGACCAGCCTGCCGTCGACCAGGAAGCACTGGCTGCCGGGGGTGTGGCCGGGGGTGTGCAGCAGCCGGATCGGGATCCCGCCGACGGTGACGACCGAGTCGCCCTCGTGCAGCGTCAGGTCGCTCGGGGCGAGCCCGGTGACCTTCGCGACCCAGTCCGCCTCCACGCTCTGCACGTGCACCGGGACCTGCGCGCGCTCGAGCAGCCCGGTCAGCCCGTCGAGGTCGAACCCCATCATCTGGCCGCCGACGTGGTCCGGATGGTGGTGGGTGGCGAGCACACCGGTGAGCCGCATGTCGTCGGCGGCCAGGACGTCGAGCAGGTCGCCCGGCGCGTACGCCGGATCGACGACGACGGCCTCCCTGCTCTCGGTGTCCCCGATCAGGTAGGCGAAGTTGACCATCTGTGTGGCCACCCGGTCGCCCGCCGCGAAGTCCTGCCCGGACAGCAGCTGCTTGAAGTACAGCGCACCCATGCGCTCACCTTAGGCTGGGTCGCATGACGACCGCCGCCCGCCGTGAGCGTCTGCGCTCGCTGCTCCGCACCGCCGGGCTCGACGGCCTGCTGGTCACCGACCTCGTCAACGTGCGGTACCTGACGGGGTTCACCGGCTCGAACGGTGCGCTGCTGCTGGCCGCCGCGGACGACGCGCACAGCCGGTTCGGCACCGACAGCCGCTACACGATCCAGTCCGCCGCCGAGGTGCCGGACCTGGAGCCGGTGGTCGAGCGGTCGACGGCGCTCGCTCTGGCCGGGCTGGCCGCGGCCCTGGGCGTCCGCAGGCTCGGGTACGAGTCCGACGCGGTCACCGTCGACGCCCGCCGGGCGTTGGACGCCGCCACGGACGCGGAGCTCGTCAGGGCGCCCGGCCTCGTCGCCCGGCTCCGGGTGGTCAAGGACGACACCGAGATCGCCACCCTGCGCCGGGCGTGCGCGATCGCCGACACCGCCCTGACCGACCTGCTCGCCGCCGGTGGGGTCCGGGCGGGCCGCACCGAGCGGGAGATCGCACTGGACCTGGACTTCCGGATGCGCGGGCTGGGGGCCGACGGGCCCTCGTTCGACTCGATCGTCGCGGCCGGGGCGAACTCCGCGATCCCGCACCACTCGCCGACCGGCACCGCTGTGCAGCCCGGTGACCTGCTGAAGCTGGACTTCGGCGCGCTGGTGGCGGGCTATCACTCGGACATGACGCGCACGCTGGTGCTCGGCCGCGCCGCGGACTGGCAACGGGAGCTCTACGACCTCGTGCACCGTGCGCAGGCGGCGGGCTGTGCGGCGGTGGAGGCCGGGGTCCCGACGGCGGACGTCGACGCCGCGTCCCGAAACGTCATCGCGGCGGCGGGGCTGGGGGACCGGTTCCTGCACGGGCTGGGGCACGGCGTGGGACTGGTGATCCACGAGGCGCCTGCGCTGTCGGCGGCGTCGAAGGACGTGCTGGAGGCGGGGATGGCGGTGACCGTCGAGCCGGGCGTGTACCTGGCCGACCGCGGCGGCGTCCGGATCGAGGACACCCTCGTGGTCCGCGAGGGCGACCGGCCCGATCCGCTCACGGCCTTCCCCAAAGAGTTGCTCGAGGTGTAAGGGCGGTATCGTGGGTGGCGGCCCGCCGAGCGGGCCCACGAACCCCGCTGCGTGCGGTCGTACCGGTTCCCCGGCGGCAGGCGCGCGCGCTTCCGCCAGAGCGAACCGAGAACGACCGAGGAGTCCCGCACGTGGCCACCACGAACGACCTGAAGAACGGCCTGGTGCTCAACCTGGAGGGCCAGCTGTGGACCGTCCAGGCGTTCCAGCACGTCAAGCCCGGTAAGGGTGGCGCCTTCGTGCGCACCACGCTGAAGAACGTGATGACCGGGAAGGTCGTCGACAAGACGTTCAACGCCGGCACCAAGGTCGACACCGCCGTCGTCGACCGCCGGGACATGACCTTCCTGTACCGGGACGGCGCGGACTTCGTCTTCATGGACGGGGACACCTTCGACCAGCTCCCCATCCCGGAGCCGGTGGTCGGCGACTCCGCGAACTACCTGCTGGAGAACCAGGTCGCGCAGGTCAGCTTCCACGAGGACAGCCCGCTGTTCATCGAGCTGCCCACCTCGGTCGAGCTGGTCATCCAGCACACCGACCCCGGCCTGCAGGGCGACCGCTCCACCGGCGGCACCAAGCCCGCCACGCTGGAGACCGGCGCGGAGATCCAGGTCCCGCTGTTCCTGGAGACCGGCACCAAGGTCAAGGTCGACACCCGCGACGGCCGGTACCTCGGCCGCGTCAGCTCCTGACGTGCGGGCGCGGACCAAGGCCCGGAAACGCGCCCTCGACATCCTCTTCGAGTCCGAGGCGCGCGGCGCCGACCCGCTCGAGGTGCTGACCCACCGTCGGGAGACCGACGACGCCCCACCCGTGTCGGACTACGCGGCCATGCTCGTGCGCGGCGTCGTCGAGAACCGGGAGCGGATCGACCAGCTGCTGGCGGAGCACGCCGAGGGCTGGACGGTCTCGCGGATGCCCGCCGTGGACCGCACGCTGCTGCGGCTCGGGGTGTTCGAGCTGCTCTGGGTGGACGAGATCGACGACCCGGTGGCGATCACCGAGGCCGTCGAGCTGGCCCGGACGCTGTCCACGGACGACTCGCCGCGCTTCCTCAACGGCGTCCTCGGCCGCATCGCCGACATCGCCGAGCACCTGCGCGCCACCCTCTGACCACGAGCTCCGACCGCATCGTGGAGCCATAGCCGTCGTTCCACCCTCGAGAACGACAGTCATGGCTCCATGATGTGGGAGGTGGGGCGGGTGCGGGCGGCGGCCTCGGTGCGGTTGGCGGTGCCCGTCTTGCGCAGGATCGCGCGGACGTGGTTCGCCACGGTGTGCTCGCTGATGAACAGCCGCTCCGCGATCCGCCGGTTCGACAGCCCGGCCGCGACGTGGTCGAGCACCTCGCGTTCCCGCGGCGACAGCAGGTCGGGCTCGGGCGGCACTGGGGACGGGCGCAGCACCATCCCGATCGCGGAGGCGAGCTCCTCGGCGCGGGCCCGGTGCTCGGCGGCTCCCGTGGCGTCCCCGCGCCCGGCCACGACCGACGCCCGGTCGGCGAGCGCCTCGGCGGCCCAGAGTGGTGAGCGGCTCTGCTCGGCGAGGGCGAGTGCCGACCGGAAGCAGGCGTCCGCCTCGACGGGCCTGCCGACGAGCTCGGCGAGCCCCGCCCGCAGCCGGTCCGCGGGCCCGAAGCTGATGGTGAACGCGGCGGTGAGGTTGGTGCCCGCGAAGGGGCGCAACGCCGCGGCCAGCACCGCGGCGTGCTCGCGAGCCCCGGTGAGCACGCAGGCCTCGCCGAGGAACGCCAGGCAGGCGGGCCTTTGAGTGACCCGC
>NZ_JACBXB010000180.1 GCF_013870575.1 Pseudonocardia pini | reverse complement strand
CGGCAACGGGCACGGCTACGGCGCCCCGGCACAGCAGCAGGCCGGACAGCAGGGTCCGCAGCCCCCGTACGCCGTCGCGCCCAACTACGGGGCGCCGCCGGACTGGCGGCCCGCGACCACGCCGCAGGGGCAGACCTGGCCGCCGCCCAACTGGGCACCGCACCAGGCGCACGAGGGACAGCAGCGTCCGGCGCAGCAGGGCGGGCAGCCGCCCGCGGTCGAGCCGCCCACCCAGGCACCCGCCCCGCGGGCGTCGGAGGGCCCCGACCAGCCGGGTCACGAGTCGGGGAGCTCGCACTGAGCACGGGAACCGCCGAGGGTGCCGCCGTGAACGGGCAGGCCGCGCCGACCGGAGTGGATCATGCGCGCGCGGAGGCGGCGATCCGCGAGCTGCTGATCGCGGTCGGCGAGGACCCGGACCGCGAGGGGCTCAGGGACACGCCCGCCCGCGTGGCGCGCGCCTACGAGGAGCTGTTCGCCGGGCTGTACGTGGACCCGTCGAAGGTGCTGGAGCGCACGTTCGACGAGGGCCATGGTGAGCTCGTCCTGGTCAAGGACATCCCGCTCTACTCGACCTGCGAACACCACCTGGTGCCCTTCCACGGCGTCGCGCACGTGGGGTACATCCCGTCGGTCGAGGGCAAGGTCACCGGGCTGTCGAAGATCGCCCGGGTCGTGGACATGTACGCGAAGCGCCCCCAGGTGCAGGAGCGGCTCACGGGACAGGTGGCCGACGCGCTGGTCCGCAAGCTGGACCCGCGCGGGGTGATCGTGGTGATCGACGCCGAGCACCTCTGCATGGCCATGCGGGGCATCCGCAAGCCGGGCTCGCGCACGACCACCTCCGCGGTACGGGGGTTGTTCCAGACCTCGCCCTCGTCGCGCGCGGAGGCGTTGTCGCTGATCCGGGGCTCCTGATGGGCGGTCCGGTCCCGCATCCGGGCCGGTGCGTCGTGCTGGGGATCCTGAACGTCACGCCGGACTCCTTCTCCGACGGCGGCCGCTACCTGGACCAGGAGCACGCGGGGCGTGGGCTGCGGCTCACGGAGGCCGGGCTGGCGCTGGTCGCGGAGGCGGAGCACGTGCTCGCCGCCCTGGCCCGGGCCGACGCGGCCGTGGAGGCGTTGCGGACCACCCCGCACGGCATCGTGCGGATGGCGTTGTTCCCCTCCGGCGCGCGGATGATGCTGGCCGGGCTGCTGCGGCGGATCGTGGGCACCGGGGTGGACCTGCAGGTGCGCGACGTCGACATGACCCCGGCCGAGGTGACCGTCCTGGCCGCGGACTACGACCTCGTCGTCACGCACCGAGACGAGCACGGCACCCCGCTGACCAGCCCGCGCCACCGGGTCGTGCCCCTGGTCCGCGAGCCGCTCGACGTCGTGCTCCCGCCCGGGCACCGGCTCGCCCGGCGGCGCCGGATCCGCCTCGACGAGCTGGCCGACGAGCCGTGGATCAGCGTGAACGTCGGCTGGCCTGTCGACGACGTGCTCCGCTCGCTCACCACCGTCACCGGGGCGCGACCGCGGGTGGTGCAGCGGATCAACGACTTCTCCGTGACCGAGGAGCTGGTGGCGGCAGGAGTCGGGGTGGCGCTGCTCCCCCGCTGGTCCACGGACGACCGCGGTGGCCGCCGCTTCGCCCGCAGACCGCTGGCGGGCGTCCGCGCGGCCCGGATGGTGGAGGTGGTGATGCGGGAGAGCGTGGCCGAACGCCCCGCCGTCCGCACCGTCCTCGCCGCGCTCCACGAGACGATCGCCGAACTCACCGCGCGCGGGTGACGGGGAGCGGCCTCGGCACCGGCGGCACCCCCGTGCGGGCCTACTGCACGAACGGCCCGCTCGTCCGGTCCGGGTGCCGCGTGTAGTGGCGGAACGCGGCGGCGAGCAGCACGATCGCGATGATCACGTAGGTCGCGCCCGCCACCTGCTGCAGCGGGTTCCAGGTCAGCTCGACCTCGTTGTTGCCCGGCAGCCACCGGAACGGCGCGACCGAGAAGGCGACGGCGAGGACCGCCGCCGCCGCGATCCACCCCCGCGACCCGGTGCGCACCGCGTGGGCCCCCACGGCGAGCAGCGCCGGTGCGATCCACACCCAGTGGTGGGACCAGGAGGTCGGCGAGACCACCAGCATGAGCCCCGCCGTGGCGGACAGCGCGAGGGCGGGATCGGCCCGCCGCACCGTCGGCACGGCCAGCACGAGCAGCCCGATCGACGCGGCCAGCCAGATCCCGGTCAGCAGCGGCCCCTGCACCCCCCACCGTGCGACGACGGCCTGCACCGTCTCGTTCGTGTAGAACACCGAGCCGCTCACACCGGAGGCGGGCCCGCCGAACCAGTAGGCCGCAGAGTTGTGCGCGTCCACGAGGAAGCCGACCGCCGTGGCCACCATCGCCGTGACGACGGCGACCACCGCGGCCCGCACGTCCCGGCGCAGCAGGAAGAAGAGCACGAAGGCCGCGGGCGTGAGCTTGATGGCCGCCGCGATCCCGACGAGCATGCCGCGCGGCCACCAGGTCCGCGGCGCGAGGCAGTCGATCGCCACCAGCGCCATCAGGATCAGGTTGACCTGGCCGAACTCCAGGGTCTCGAGCACCGGCTCGATCCAGAGCAGGAACGGCAGGGCGAGCGTGGCGACCGAGAGCGCACCGGCCCGCCCGCCGGTGGGCCACGCCCGGAGTGCGGCGACGTAGAGCGTGACCGCGAGCGAGGCGAGCGACAGCACGAACAACGCGACCCAGGCGACCGTCCACGGGACGAGCGCGAACGGGGTGAGCACGATCGCCGCGAACACCGGGTAGATGAACGGCAGCGCGAGCCCGGAGATCGTGGGCGGCAGGGAGCCGTACGGGTCGCCGCCCGCGAGCCAGGTCTGCACGCCGATCCGGTAGACCTCGAGGTCGATGTGGTAGCCGTGCGTGTGCAGCAGCATCACGGTCACCGACACCGCCAGCAGCGGGATCCCCACCAGCAGTGGGCCCCGGGGCGACACCGTCCAGGCCCGGAGCCGCTGCACGGCCGCCCCGGCCCGCTCGGCGCCGGAACGGGTGCTGGACACGGTCACGCGGGTCGCCCTCCGGAGGCAGCTGGTCGGCCGGCACGGAGCGTGAACCGGCGCAGCACACGGTACCGACCGCCCCACCACCCCTCACCCGGGGAGCCCCGCCCCGACCGAGGAGCACCCGGCCCCACCACGGACCACTCCGTCCCCGCCACCCCCCGGTGATCACGAAGTCCCCACGGCGGCCCGGGGATCAAGATCACCATCTCGGCACCCGCCGCCGCGCCCAGCGCGGTTCCCTGCGCCGAACCACTGATCATGGGAGGGGTCGAGCCGATATCCCGCGTCCAACGCCCATGATCGACACCTCGGGAGCCGGACGGTCGACAGTCGACCGGAACCCTCCCGAAGCAGGGATCGGCCCGGATCGGGACGGGACGGCCCCGCCGGACAGCACCGTGCCCGGGGCCGGAGCGCCCCGCCCACCGCGAGGCACCGCACCGACGCCCTCGCACACCGCGCCCGTTCGATGATCATGACTGCCCGGGCCGGAAGCCCGTGATCACCGACAGACCGAGGCGGGTCGGGCTACGAGATACCGGCCGCGTCCATCCCCCGGAGCTCCTTCTTCAGGTCCTGCACCTCGTCTCGCAGGCGGGCGGCCAGCTCGAACTGCAGGTCGCGGGCCGCGGCGAGCATCTGGTCGTTCATCTGCTGGATCAGGTCCGCCAGCTCGGCGCGGGGCATGCTCGCGGTGTCCCGGTCCTTGGCGACCCCGGAGCTCATGGGCCTGGGCGCACGGCCCGGCTCGCCCGAGGCCCGCTTGCCCCGGGACTGGTTGCGCCCGGACCCGCCGACGGGCATCTCGGTGTCCTCGGCCTCCCGGTACACCTGGTCCAGGATGTCCGCGATCTTCTTCCGCAGCGGCTGGGGGTCGATCCCCTTCTCCGTGTTGTACGCGACCTGCTTGGCCCGGCGGCGGTCCGTCTCGTCGATCGCGTGCTGCATCGAGTCGGTGATCTTGTCCGCGTACATGTGCACCTGCCCGGACACGTTCCGCGCCGCGCGACCGATCGTCTGAATGAGCGAGGTGCCGGAGCGCAGGAAGCCCTCCTTGTCCGCGTCGAGGATCGCGACCAGCGAGACCTCGGGCAGGTCGAGGCCCTCGCGGAGCAGGTTGATGCCCACCAGCACGTCGTACTCGCCGAGCCGCAGCTGCCGCAGCAGCTCCACCCGGCGCAGCGTGTCCACCTCCGAGTGCAGGTACCGGACCCGGATGCCCAGCTCCAGCAGGTAGTCCGTGAGGTCCTCGGCCATCTTCTTGGTCAGCGTGGTGACCAGGACCCGCTCGTCCCGCTCGGCGCGCTCGCGGATCTCGCCCACCAGGTCGTCGATCTGGCCCTTCGTGGGCTTCACGACGATCTCCGGGTCGACCAGGCCGGTCGGCCGGATGACCTGCTCCACGAACTCGCCGCCGGTGCGGGACAGCTCGTACGGGCCGGGCGTGGCGGACAGGTACACCGTCTGCCCGATCCGGTCCGCGAACTCCTCCCAGGTCAGCGGGCGGTTGTCCGTGGCCGACGGGAGCCGGAAACCGAACTCCACGAGGTTCCGCTTGCGGGACATGTCGCCCTCGTACATGCCGCCGATCTGCGGCACCGTGACGTGCGACTCGTCGATGACCAGCAGGAAGTCGTCCGGGAAGTAGTCGATCAGGGTGGCGGGCGCGGTGCCCGCGCCGCGGCCGTCGATGTGTCGCGAGTAGTTCTCGATGCCGGAGCAGAAGCCGACCTGACGGATCATCTCCAGGTCGTACTGGGTGCGCATGCGCAGCCGCTGCGCCTCGAGCATCTTGCCCTGGTTCTCCAGCTCGGCCAGGCGCTCCTCGAGCTCTCGCTCGATGTCTCGCACCGCGCGCTCCATGCGGTCCGGCCCCGCGACGTAGTGCGTGGCCGGGAAGATCCGGACCTCCTGCTCCTGGCGGATCTCGTCCCCCGTCAGCGGGTGGAGGTAGTACAGCGCCTCGATCTCGTCCCCGAAGAACTCGATCCGGATGGCCAGCTCCTCGTACGCTGGGATGATCTCCACCGTGTCCCCGCGGACCCGGAACGTGCCGCGGGCGAACGCCACGTCGTTCCGGGTGTACTGGATGTCCACCAGCAGGCGCAGGAACGCGTCCCGGTCCAGCTCGGTGCCGACCTCGAGCTTCACCGAGCGGTCCAGGTACGACTGCGGCGTGCCCAGGCCGTAGATGCAGGACACGGACGCGACCACCACGACGTCCCGCCGCGAGAGCAGGTTCTGCGTGGCGGAGTGCCGCAGGCGCTCCACGTCGTCGTTGATCGAGGAGTCCTTCTCGATGTACGTGTCCGTCTGCGCGATGTACGCCTCGGGCTGGTAGTAGTCGTAGTACGACACGAAGTACTCGACGGCGTTGTGCGGCAACATGTCCCGGAGCTCGTTCGCCAGCTGGGCGGCCAAGGTCTTGTTCGGGGCCATCACCAGCGTGGGCCGCTGGACCCGCTCGATCAGCCACGCGGTGGTGGCCGACTTGCCGGTGCCGGTGGCACCGAGCAGCACGATGTCCTGCTCGCCGCGGGTGAGCCGTTTCTCCAGCTCGTCGATCGCCTGGGGCTGGTCGCCCGCCGGCCGGTACTCGCTGACGACCTCGAACCGCCCGCCCGTCCGCTCGATGTCGCCGACGGGGCGGTACTCGGAGTGCGCGAGCGGAACGTCCGCCTCGCCACCCTCACGAGCACTGCCGGGAACCTCAGTCGCGAATGCCACGACCCCAGGGTACGAGCGACCACCGACAGTTTCCTGCTGCGCCCGTCTCGGGCACTATCGGGGCATGCATCCGCCGAAGATCCAGACCTTCGACGTGCAGGCCGGGGTCAACGTCGACAACAAGGGTTTCCGCCGCGAGGTCCGGGAGTTCCGGCGCGCTCCGTTCGGCCTCTACATGAGCCGGGAGATCGTCGGGCGCGCGTCCACGAGCTGGATCGAGTCCTGGCTGCTGCCCGAGCTCGGGATCGTGGTCAGCGACTGGACCTGGCGGACCGGGCACGAGCGGGACCAGGACTTCTACCTGGACATCGCCCGGGTCGAGCCGGGCGAGGACCTCTGGCGGACGACCGACCTCTACCTCGACGTGATCGTCAAGACGGGGGCGTGGACCGAGGTGCTCGACGTCGACGAGTTCGTCGAGGCGGTCGCCACCGGCCTCCTCGACACCGGCACCGCGGAGTGGGCGATGCACCGGTGCACGGAGGTCGTGGCGGCGCTCGCCGGCCACGGCCACGACCTCGACGCCTGGCTGGCCTCGCGCGGGATCACGCTGACCTGGCGCGGGCACGGGACCGCCCAGGCGGGCTAGGGTCCCGCACCGCAGGTCCGTCGCGATCTCGGCGGATCCGGGTTCACGCAGGCCAGGCAGCCGGTCCGAGGCTCGTACCGGGTGCACTCGCCCGACCGGCGACGCCGCCTGCGTGGGCCTTCGAGATGTGCAGCGGATTCGCGGTGCGGGACACTAGACCCCCCGGCCCGCGTTCTGCGCGGCGTCCTCGCCCGGGTCGCCTGCGGTCGTCGTGGTGGTGCCCGAGGCCGCGGATCGGGCTCGTCGAGACCATGGGCGGCGGGGTCTCGGTCCTCGACGGCAACGCGTGCGTGGTCGCGGTGCTGGAGGCCCCGTGACGGCTACCGGTCCCGACCTCCAGACCGCCGACCTGCTGTCGCCCGCGGCCGTCGCCGACCCCTACCCGCTGCTCGCGGAGCTGCGCGAGCACGATCCCGTGCACTGGAGCGAGCGCTACCGCTCGTGGTTCGTGACCCGGTACGCCGACGTCGACGCCGCCCTGCGCGACCCGCGGTTCTCCTCGGACCGCATCGCGCCCTACCGCCGCGCCCGGCTCGACGGGCCGGGCGCCGACGCGGGCGTCCGAGCCGCGTTCGGCGTGCTCGAGGACTGGATGGTCTTCAAGGACCCGCCGGACCACACGCGGCTGCGCAAGCTCCTCTCCCGCGCGTTCACCCCGCGGGCGGTGGAGCGGATGCGGGTGCGGGTCGCCGAGATCGCCGACGAGCTGCTCCGCGACCTGGGCCCGCACGCCGACCTGATCGGCGAGTACGCCTACCCGCTCACCTCGTCCGTCGTCGCCGAGATGCTGGGTGTCCCCCGGGCGGACCAGGCGCTGTTCAAGGACTGGTCGGACCGGATCACCGGGCTGGTGTTCGGCGGGCTGGGCGACCCGGACCGACACGCCGACGGCGCGGGCGGCATGGCCGAGCTGACCGGGTACCTGGACGAGCTGGTGGCCCGGGGGCCGGACGCGGAGAGCCTCGTCGGGGCGCTGGTGCGGGCCCGGGAGGCCGGCGACGCCCTGACCCACGCCGAGGTCGTCGCGACCGGGGTGCTGCTGCTGTTCGCGGGCCACGAGACCACCACCAACCTCATCGGCAACGGCCTGCGCGCCCTGCTCCGCCATCCCGACCAGGCGCCGGACGCCCCCGGCACGGTCGAGGAGCTGCTGCGCTGGGACGGTCCGGCGAAGACGATCGCCCGACTCGTGGCCGCGGACGTCGAGCTGGGCGGGCGCACGCTGCGCCGCGGCGACCGGGTGTTCCTCTGCGCCTCGGCCGCGAACCGGGACCCGGCGGTCTTCCCCGACCCGGACCGGCTCGACGTCACGCGGCGACCCGGCAGGCAGCTCGGCTTCGGGATCGGCCTGCACTACTGCCTGGGCGCCCCGCTCGCCCGGCTGGAGGCCGCCATCGCCATCCCCGCGGCCCTCGACCGCTTCCCCGACCTGCGGCTCGCCGAGGAGCCGCCGGCCTGGCACCCCGTCCTGCTCTCCCGCGGCCTGGTGCGCCTGCCGGTCCACACCTGATCGGCCCGAGCCGGTCCCGTCCCCGAGACGGTCACCGCATGCTCCACCCGCCGTCGACGGTGAGGGTGCTGCCGGTGAGGTAGGAGCCGGCGTCGGAGGCGAGGAGGAGCAGCGGGCCGTCGAGCTCCTCGGGGCGGCCCACCCGGCCGAGCACCGGGCCCGCCTCGAGGAGCTCCGCCCTCGTCTCCAGCAGTCCGCCGGTGAGCTCGGAGGCGAACCAGCCCGGGGCGAGGGTGTTCACCCGGATCCCGTGCCGCGCCCACTGCGCGGCGAGGTCGCGGGTCATCCCGGCGATCCCCGCCTTCGACGCCGAGTAGGCGGCCTCCGGGAACGGGCCCGTCGTGGCGCCGAGGGCGGAGCCGACGTTCACGATCGACCCGCCGCCCTGCGCGATCATCTCCCGCCCCGCGTGGATCGCCATCTGGTAGGCGCCGAGCAGGTTCACCGCGAACAGCCGCGCGGCGCGGGCGGGGTCGTCCGCCTCCGCCCGCCCCACGTAGGCGGTGCCCGCGTTGTTGATCAGCACGTCCACCCGGCCGAGCTCCGCCACGGCGGCGGCGACGAGGGCGGCGCACGGCCGGGTGG
>NZ_JACBXB010000017.1 GCF_013870575.1 Pseudonocardia pini | reverse complement strand
GGCGGTGTATCCCCCGTCGACAGGGAGCTGCACGCCGGTCACCCAGGACGACAGGTCGGAGGCGAGGTAGACCGCCGCCCCCGCGACGTCGTCCGGTCGACCGGCCCGTCCGAGCGGCTGCAGCGGCGCGATCTCCTCCCCGAGGAGATCGAGGAACTCCGCCCCCTGCCCCGCTGCGAGGGGCCGATCACGCAGGTAGATGGGGGTGATCACCATGCCCGGGTGGATGGCGTTGCAGCGGATGCCGTGCCCGCCCAACCGGGCCGCCGCCATCCGCACCACCCCGACGACCGCCGCCTTCGACGCCGCGTACCCGACACCGCCCCAGCCGCCCTCCAGCCCCGAGATGCTGCCGATGGAGATGATGGAGCCGCCACGACCGCCTGCGATCATCGCCCGCGCGGCGTGCTTGTGGCCCAGGGCGACCGAGCGGAGCAGCAACCTGGTGGTGGCGTCGAACCCGTCCGCGTCGAGATCGACGAGGGGTGACCGGTCACCGGACGTCCCGGCGTTGTTGACCATGACGTCCACGCCACCGTGCGCCGACACCGCGGCCGCGACCACGCCCTCGATGTCCGACTCGGCGGTCACGTCGGCGTGCACGTAGCGCGCCGCCGAACCGAGCCGGGCGACGAGGTCGTGCCCCAGGTCGTCGGCGATGTCCCCGACGACCACCCGGGCCCCCTGACCGACGAAGGCCTCGGCGATCGCGGCCCCGATGCCGCTCGCCCCGCCCGTGACCACACAGGACCGTCCCTCCAGCAGTGCCACCGTTCCGCCCCTTTCCCTGCCGCTCGGGTCAGCCGCGCAGCGCCGCCGCGAGCGTGGCGACATCGGCGTCGGACACGCAGGTCGGCTTGTTGTCGTTCATGGCCGTGAGCGCCCCGCCGGTGATCTGCGACCCGAACCAGCACTTGAGCACGGTCGGTTGCCCCTCGGTGTACTTGAGCGGCGCTGCCATGCCACCGAGCGTCTCGCCGTCGAGCGCGTACAGACCCCGCTTGACGTCCGCGGGTGTGGAGGTCGGGCCGAGGTCCGCGGCCTCCGCGGCCTTGCGGAACAGCTCCCCTCCGATCCAGGTCGTGTGGACCGTGGAGTTGATCTCCTCGGTGACGTCCGGCGCGTACTTCCCGAGCGCGTCGAGCATCTCCTTGCCGCCGGGGGTGGCCTCGTCCGTCCACACCGCCTGGCCGGACACCACGAGGGTCCCGTCCATCATCGGGTCCTTCAGCCAGCCGACGTCGTAGCTGCCCATGCCCTCGGACTGCTGGACGTCGAGCCCCTGCCGCGCGCAGTCGGCGAACAACCGCTGCGTCGCGGTCGCCTCGAGGGTGCTGTAGATGGCGTTCACCCCGTCCTGCTTCATCGCGACGCAGGTGGCGCTGTAGTCCGATGTGGTCGCCGCGACGCTGGAGCTGTTGGCGAGCGTGACACCGCCGACGATCCCGGTGGCCGTTCGGAAGATGGTGCTGAGGTCGCAGACCGGCGACTCCGCGCAGTAGGCGATACCGAGGGCCGTGGCCGAGGCCTCCTTGGCCATGACCACCTGTCCGAGCGAGGTCACCAGCGTCCCCGCCCCCGTCGGGAAGCTGTTGGGGTTGGTCGCGAAGTGCTGCTGGACCGGCGGGCCGCCCACCACGGGAACGCCCTTCTCCTGCATGTACGGCGCCCAGCTGGACGTGGTCCCGCTGGCCTCGCCCACGATGGCGACCACCTTCTCGCCCTCGACCAGCTCCTTCGCCACCTTGAGCCCGGTGGCGGGGTCGCCCGCGTCGTCCTTCGTGACGACCCTGACGGCGTGGCCGTTGATGCCGCCGGCGTCGTTCACCGCGGTCACCCAGGCGTTGATCGTGGCCTTGCCCCGGCCGTAGGTGGCCTTGAAGCCGCCTGTGTCGCTCCCGATGTACCCGATGACGATCGGGTCTCCCGGTGGGACGGCGCCCTGGGCACCCGTCGTCCCCTGGTCCGAGCCGCACGCGGCGAGCCCGAGCGCGAGGACCGCCGCCCCGATGGCGGCCGTGATCCGTGACTTCATCGTCACCCTCTTCTCCGAGTATCCGGCGGTACATGTCCGGCGACGACCGGCTGCACACGGCTCTCGCCGTCGGGCCGGGTCGACCGTCCCCCGAGGTAGTGCTGGGCCAACTCGTCCTGGGCGAGGGCGTCCGGCGTCCCGCTGACACCGACGACGCCTTTCGTGAGGACGTGGACCACGCTCGCCATGGCGAGCGCGCGATGGACGTACTGCTCGACGAGCAGCAGGGCGACCCCGGCACGCACGAGGGCGTCCAGAGCGGCGTAGACCTCGTCGACCACGATCGGGGCGAGTCCCATCGAGACCTCGTCGAGCAGCACGACCCGAGGCTCGACGAGGAAGCAGCGGCTGAGCGCGAGCATCTGCTGCTCGCCCCCCGAGAGGCTGCCCGCCCGCTGGGAGAGCCGCTTCTTGAGCTTGGGGAAGGCCTCGAACGCGCGCTCGTGCACCGCCCGGCCCTCGCCGCGCGGGGTGTGCAGCACGAGGTTCTCCTGCACGGTCAGGTCCGGGAAGATCCCTCGGCCCTCGGGGATCGCACAGATCCCACGGCGAGACCGGCGGTGGGGCGACTCGCGTGTCACGTCCTCGCCCGCCAGCTCCACCCGGCCGCCGCGAGCGGGCAGCAACCCGGACGCGACCTTCAGCAGGGTGGACTTCCCGGCGCCGTTGGGACCCATGACGGCCACGACCGATCGCTCCGGAACCACGATGTCCACCCCGGAGAGGACGGTGACCCGGCCGTAGCCTGCGACGATGCCGCGCAGCGCCAGTGCGGGCGGTGGCTCGGTCGGGTCGGGTCGGCGCGTGTCGTCAGTGGACAACGGAACCCTCCGCGGTCGAGTCCTCGACGGCCTCGGCGACCGGCACGTCACCCTCGCCGAGATAGGCGGCCCGCACGATGTCGGACGCGAGCACCTCCTGGGGCGTGCCCCGGGCGACGAGCCTGCCGAAGTCCATGACGTAGATCTGGTCGCTCAGGTCGAGGACCAGGTCCATGTCGTGCTCGACGAGCAGCACGCCCACCCCGCGCTCGGCGACCACCCGGCGCACGATCCGCGCGAACGCCGCCGTCTCCTGCTCGTCGAGACCCGAGGACGGCTCGTCGAGCAGCATGATCCGGCTGGGGCCCGCGACGCACCGCGCCATCTCCACCAGCCGGCGCTGGCCGGTCGACAGCAGGGAGACCGGGCGGTCCGCCAGGTCGACGATGTCGCAGAGCTCGAGCGCCTCGGCGGTGGCCGCGGCCACCTCGGCCCGCTGCCTGCGCCCGCCGAACACGTGCCGGAGCGGATCGATGCCGGCCAGGGCGGCCTCCATGCCCGACTCGACGTTGCGGCGCACGGTCAGCGACTCGTAGAGCTCCATCCGCTGGAAGGTCCGCCCCAGCCCCAGGCGGGCGCGTGCGGCCGGGGTCCGCCCGCCGAGGGGCCGCCCGTCCAGCAGCACGCTGCCCGCGGACGGGCGCACCAGTCCCGTGCAGGCGTTGAACGTGGTCGTCTTGCCCGCGCCGTTCGGTCCGATCAACGCCGTGACACCCCCGGTCGCCGCGCGCAGGCTCAGGTCCTGCACGGCGAGCAGCCCACCGAAGCGAACGGTGAGATCGCGGACCTCGAGCTCTCCCGGCCGCACCCGGCGCCGGTCGCCCGCGGCGGGCGGAACCGGCGGCGGGGCCGCGCGGCGGAAGAGGCGGTCGACCGCCTCGGTCACCTTCGGCGGCAGGGTGCGCAGTGCTGCGGGCTGGGCCGCGTAGGCCACCGCCGACAGCCCGAAGACCAGCTCCAGGATCACGGGTACGTCCCCGCCCGAGAGGTACGAGGGGACCACGATCAGCACGAGTCCGGCGAGCAGTGCGTTCCACGGCTCGCGACCCGGCACCACCACGATCAGCGCGAAGTAGGTGAGCGAGAGCAGCGGCGGGTAGGAGATCGGGGCGATCGCCCCCTGCGACACCCCGGCCAGGGCCCCCGCGAACCCGGCGAGCCCGGCGGAGACCGCGAAGACCAGCCCCCGCGTGACGAGCACTGAGGTCCCCGAGGTCCCGACGGCGACCGGTGAGTCGGCCATCGCTCGCAGCAGCCTGCCCAGCCGCGACCGGCTCAGCAGGATCACCAGCAGCGCGGCGAGCACCGCGAGCACCAGGACGAGGTAGAAGTACGCGGTGTCGGGCTCCAGCCCCGTCCACCCGAGGTCGGGCTTGGGCATGGCCAGCGCCTCGGACACCGGACCGAACATGTAGTCCTGCCGGTAGAACACGTACTGCACGACGACGGCGAAGGCGAAGGTGGCCAGTGCGAGGTACAGGCTGGACAGCCTGGCGGCCGGGAAGGCCAGGAGCGCGCCGATCGGCATGACCACGAGCCCTGCGAGCAGCACGCCGACCGACCACGGGAGCTCGGCGTCCACGACGAGGTGCTGGAAGGTGACCGCGCCGATCACGGCGAACGTCACGTGCGCCAGCGACACCTGGCCCGAGGTCTTGACGAGCAGGCCGAGGGAGAGGAAGAGGACGACGGTCGCCAGGCCGGTGGTCCAGTCGGTGAGGTGGATGCCGGCGAAGAGCGGCACCAGGCAGAGCACCACCAGCACCACCGCACCGCTTCCGAGCTGCATCCGAGGCGGTGCGGTCCAGGTCGCCCGCGCCTCGGAGACGGCCTCGGCACGGTTGGCGAAATACCGGCGCGGGAAGGTCACCAGGACCAACAGCAACACCAGATAGGGCATCGCCGGTGCCAGACCCAGCAGCGGCAGGTCGGTGATGAACCGCGTGGCCAGGGCGCCGACGATCCCGATCACGAGACCGCCCACGAACGTGAGCGGGATGCTGCGGAAGGCCGCGAGTGCCGCCGCCCCGAACGACGACAGCACCAGCAGCGTCAGGTTGGTCGGCTCCAGCGGCAGCACGGGCGCGAGCAGCACACCCGAGGTGGCGGCGAACGTCGTCCCGATCACCCAGGAGACCGTCCGCACCCTGGTCGGACTGGTTCCCGTGAGCGACAGCAGCTCCGGGCGCGCGACGACCGCGCGCATCGCGAGCCCGGTGCGGGCCAGCCGGAAGTACACCGCGAGGGCCGCCGACGCGCAGACCGTGACGAGGAACGTCCAGATGCTCGACCACTGCACGGTCGTACCCGCGACGTCCACGGTCCCGGCCCCGAGGAAGACCGGGACCGTGCGGACCTCGTCCAGTCCGAAGATCAGCTCGATCGCTGCCAGGATCGCGAGGAGCAGGCCGGCGGTGGCCGCGACCTGCAGCACGAACGACGTGCGCGCGATCGTTCGGGAGAGTGCGGCCAGCAGCAGGCCCATGAGCGGGCCCGCCACCACCACGGCCAGCACCGCGCTCACCGGCCAGGCCATCCCCTCCTCCACGAAGAGTGTGTAGAGGAGGTAGGCAGCGACCGTGGCCAGGGCGCCGTGGGCGAAGTTGAGCACGCCCGAGGTCTTGTAGGTGAGCACCAACCCGACGCCGGCGAGCCCGTACACCGAGCCCGTCGTCAGGCCGATGACCAGGAACGGCAGGATCTCGGTCATCGCGCGTCACGCGCCTCTCCGTGATCGGGCCCGGCGGACCGCGCGGCGCTCATGCGGTCCCCGCGAGCTGCGAGCGGGCCAGGTCGCGCAGCCGCGTCTTGTGCGCCTTGCCCGTCGCCGTGAGCGGCAAGGCGTCGACGACGTGGACGTAGCTGGGCATCATGTATCGCGCCAGGCGCGGGCGGAGCTCCTCGAGCAGGCGGGTGGTGTCGATATCGACCCCCTCCTCCGGGACGACGAACAGGTAGACGTCCTCCTCCGCGTCGGCGGACGGCACCCCCACCGCCGCACACCCGGCGACGCCGTCGGTCCGCAGGACCTCGCGCTCGACCTCGTAGGCCGACACGTTCTCCCCGCGGTGTCGGATCGCGTCCTTCATCCGGCCCGCGAACTGGTAGCGGCCCTGCTCGTCGCGGCGGAACCAGTCACCGGTGTGGAACCATCCTCCGCGCCACGCGTGGCGGGTCTCCTCCTCGCGGTGCAGGTAGCCCGCGTTGAGCGTGCCCGGTTCGGCGGTGCGCACCGCGAGCTCCCCGGGCTCGCCGACCGGCACGTCCCGATCGTCGGCGTCCACCAGCCGCGCCTCGTAGCCGGGGTACCCCTGCCGCAGGTAACCGCAGGTCGTCGGCCGGTCCGGACCCCAGCCCGACGCGAGCGGGGTGCTGACCTCGGTCATCGTGAACAGCGTGCAGACCCGCACCCCGAACCGGGCCGCGAAGGTCTCCCAGTTCTCGATCAACGGCGCGATCATCACGTCCCGCAGGGCGTGGGCGTGGTCGTCGGGCGTGGACGGTGCCCCCAGCAGGAACACCCCCATCGTGGCCGCGAGCGCGGTGGTCGTGCAGCCGTGCCGGTCGACGTCGTCCCAGAAGGCGGAGGCGCTGAACCGCTCCCGCAGCACCGCCCGGCCGCCGCGCAGCCAGGCGAGGTACGGCAGGGTGCGTGCGCTGATGTGGTTGGGCGGGAACGCCGAGTACATGCAGCGGTCCGGGCCGGTCGCGTCGACGGGGAAGGCGCCCTCACAGGTCGACAGCAGCTGCCCCCAGGGGACGAGCACTCCCTTCGCGGGCCCGGTCGTGCCCGAGGTGAACAGGACCAACGCGATGTCGGTCGACCCCGGCAACCGCATCCCGGTCTCGGGTGTGGGGTCGACCTCCCGCGGCGGGCACGGGACGACGTCGATGCCGACCGGTAGCCACCGGTTCGCCCCGGGGCGGTCGACCGTGGTGGTGAGCACCGTCCGGATTCCCGCGAGACCCGTGGCGTCGGTGGCGAGCGCCTCCCGACCGCGATCGTCGACGACCAGCAGCGTCGCCCGCGACTCGGCGAAGACGTGTTCCAGCGCGCTGCCCCGCAACTCCACGCTGACCGGGATCTCGATCGCTCCTGCCAGGGCGATGCCGACCCACAGGGCGAAGCACTCCGCGGTGTTGCCGGTCATGGTGGCCACGTGGTCGCCCGGCACCACACCCTGCGCCCGCAGCCGATCCGTCCAGTCCACGGCGCGCTGCCACAGTTGCGCCGCGGTCTGGGTCCTCCCGGTCTCGGCCTGGCTGACCAGCACCCGCTCGGGATGGCGGGCGGCCAGGTCACGCAGGAGCTCCGGCAAGGGGAGCCGAGTGGGAGCGGTCATGGCATCCCTTCCACGCGTCACGGGGATCAGCTGTGGTCCCCGACGCCGGGAAGATTACATCCACTCCGGGATGTATGACAACGACCGAACGGCGGTGCCGCGCGATCCAAACCAGTGTGGATGTAGAATGGAGGTTGGGCTCAGCCCTCGTCCGGGCCGCCGGGATCGCGTCCGGACGCGGTCGCCGGGCCGCCTCGGGGCCACCATGCCATCGGTTTCCCGAGCCCGATCCTCGAGGAGACGCACATGCCAGGAGCGACCAAGCCGGCGGCACCCAGGCCGAAGGTGCGCATGTCCAATGTCGAGCGGACCGAGAGCACCCGGGCCGCTCTGCTCGAGGCCACCATCGAGGCGATCAGCCGGTACGGCTATCAGGGCGCCACCTCGGTGCGGATCGCGGAACTGTCCGGGTTCACCCGGGGCGCACAGAAGCACCACTTCGACAGCAAGGCCGAGCTCGTGTCGGCCGCGTTGGTCGAGGTTCACGAACGCTGGTTGACCGAGGCGTTCCCCACGCTGGAGAACCGTGATCCCGGAGACGTCGACGAGGTGGTCGCCGCACTGTGGCGGTCGATCCACAGTGACCTGTGGCTGGCCTCGGCCGAGCTGCGGGTGGCGGCCCGCAACGACGCCGCCCTTCGCGAGCTGCTGATCCCCGTCGAGCGGAAGATCGGCAGGCGCGCCCTGGAGTACGCCGTGCACGTGCTGGACGACGGCAGCTACCCCGAGTCCCGCATTCGTGAGCTCGCCGACCTGGCGTTCAACACGTTGCGCGGCATGGCCTGGCAGCGGCTGTTGTTCGCCGACGAGGAGCGCGAGAAGCGCCAGATCCGCGTGCTCACGGACGTGCTGCGGGGAGCCCTCGCCGGCGAGTCGTGACCCGGACGCCTACCCCCGGCGCCTGATGCCGATCCGACCGCAGGCCGGATCGGGGCGGGCGGCGGTGGCGCCCGTCGTCGCGATCGCCTCGTCGAGGCGGGCGGCCGCCCAGGGCGGGAAGGGGACCGCGCGCCTGGTCGCCCGGCTGACCGACATCACCGTCTGCTCGAGCGTGCTGGAGATGGCTCCG
Source organism: Pseudonocardia pini (assembly GCF_013870575.1). Lineage (GTDB taxonomy): Bacteria > Actinomycetota > Actinomycetes > Mycobacteriales > Pseudonocardiaceae > Pseudonocardia > Pseudonocardia pini. The sequence continues at coordinate 12,841 of NZ_JACBXB010000017.1, read as the reverse complement.
CTGTCCTCGTCGACGAGGTACGACACCGTGTGCACGACCGAGTCCGATCGGTCCAGGGCCGCGGGGCGCACGCTCATCCGCCGTCCCACCAGCATCTCCGACCGGTACGTGACGCGCTGCTCCAGCGTGAACAGCCCCACGTCGGCACGCTGCCGGTGGCCCGCGTCCAGCCCCACACGGTCCATCAGCAGGCCGATGGCCCTGGCGTTGAGCTCGACGTAGTGCAGCAGGTTCATGTGGCCGTTCTCGTCGATGTGCTCGGCGAGCACCTCGCCGGACCACACGGCCGGGATCGCAGTGACGTCCGCGGAGGGCGCCGTCATCGCCTCAGACCCCGTCCCGCAGCCGCATCTTCGAGTTGTCCCAGGTGACCGGGTCTCCCGCCGGTTCGAGACGCATCCACACACTCTCCCCGTAGTGCTGCTGGGCGGCAGGCGGCATCAGCTCGAACGGCGTGCGATAGGCGTCGTACTTCCGCTCGGAAGCCGCCTCGGCCGCATCCACCTCAGGTCCGGGCTCCAGGATCACCGCATCCATCTGCCACTGCAGCGCTCGTAGCTCGCGCCACTTCTCGCCGGACTCGACGAGGACGCAGCACCGCGGGTCGCGGCGGAGGTGCGACAGCTTGGCCGCGGTGGGCGGGGTGCCGAAGTACAGCGAGCCGCTCACCACGACGAACCACACCGGGACCGCGGACGGCCTACCGTCTCGGCGGATCGTCGTGACGATCATCGTGTGGGCGTTCTCCAGGAAGTCCCGCTGCTCGTCCGGGCTCAGGTTGATACCCATCAGCGGCACCAGTTCGGGAGCCCGCCGACGAGCGTCCGGCGCGCGATCGTGCGCTGCATCATCTGGTCCGATCCTTCGGTGACCCGCGCCATCCGAGCGTGCTTCCAGCCGTCGAAAAGGTAGGTCTCGTTGGAGAAGCCCATGCCCCCGTGCAGCTGCATGGCGTTGTCGAAGACGCGACCACAGGCGTTGGCGGCGGCGTACTTCACGATCGCACCCTCCACCCGGATGTCCTGCCCCGCGTCGAAGCGCGCGGCGCAGTCGAAGGCCATGGTGTGGGTGGAGTAGAGGTCCACGGCCATGTCCGCGAGCATGTTCTGGATCGACTGGTGCTCGCCGATGGTCTTGCCGAACGTGCGCCGGGTGTTGGCGTACTCGACCGATCGGTCGAAGGCCCAGAACGCCTCTCCCAGCAGCCGGACGGCGAGCCAGAGCCTGCTGGTGTTGAGGGTCAGGAAGGCCATCTTCATACCCTCCCCCTCGGGCCCGATCCGCCAGGCGTCCGGGACCCGCACCTCGTCGAAGGCCTCGATGCCGTCGCGGCCGCCGGGGTCACCGAACAGGTGGATGTTGGAGACGAGTCGGTAGCCGGGGCTGTCGGTCGGCACGTAGAAGCAGGTCACACCGCCGGAGCGCGTCTTGGCCCGCTCCGGGTCGGTCACGGCGAACACGAGCAGGTAGTCGGACTCGGCCGCCCACGAGGTCCACTGCTTCGTGCCGTTGATGACCCACTCGTCGCCCTCGCGGCGCGCGGTCGTCTTCATGTTGAAGTTGTCGGTCCCCGCGTCGGGCTCGCTGAGGCCGAAGGCGCCGCGGATCTCCCCGCGCAGCAGCCTCGGCACGATCTCGTCGCGGAGCTCCGCCGAGGCTCGGGTCCAGATCGGACCCGGACCCATGAAGACGTTCGGTACGGCCTCGGTCGCGAGGTGCTCCCGGTGCATGCCCGGGCCGTAGCGCCTGCTGACCTCCTCGGTGACCCGCATGTAGAGCCGCTTGGACAGCCCGGCCCCGCCGAACTCCTCGGGAGTGAACAGGTTGTAGTAGCCGGCCTCCGCCGACTCCAGGCGCACGCGCCTGCGCGCCTCGACGACGGCGTGCGCTTCGTTGCCCGTCTCGTCGAAGTACCTGCGCGAGTCCGCGAAGTAGTCGGCCAGGCTCTCCTGCAGCGGCATCACGCGGCGTTCGATGAAGGTGAACAGGCCGTCGAGGATGTCCTGCTCCTCCTGGGTCGGTGGGGGCACCGTTGCGAGACTCACGACCGGGTCCTCTCTCCAGTGACAGGGACGGGCAGGCTTGATCCTCGCGCAGCCGCCGCCCCGCTGTCAGCAGTGTGCGTCCGCGATCAGTCGCGGACGGTGATGAAGGAGTTGCTGAGCACGGGGGCGCCGCGCTCCTCCGTCGTGGCGGACAGCAGCAGTCGCCCGCCCTCCCGCCAGACGTTCGTCACGACGGTCTCCCCCGGGAACACCGACCCGGCGAACCGGACCATGTACCGGCCGACCCGGTCGACGCTGCCCAGGACCTCGTCGACCACGGCCCGGCACACCACCCCGTAGGTGCACAGCCCGTGCAGGATCGGCCGGTCGAAGCCGGCCCTGGCCGCGAAGCCGGGATCGGCGTGCAGCGGGTTCTTGTCGCCGGTCAGCCGGTAGATCAGGGCCTGCTGCGGCAGGGTGCGGGTCCGCAGCACGTGGTCGGGCTCGCGCTGTGGCGCGGGCAGCCCGGTCGTGGGTCCCCGCTCGCCGCCGAACCCGCCCTCGCCGCGGATGAACGCGCTGATCCGGCTGGACATGATCGGCCCGTCGGCGTCGGACGTCTCCGTCGTCAGCACGACCAGCGCGGCCTTGCCCTTGTCCCAGATCTCGGCGATCCGCCCGGTGGTGCGTACCGTCCCCGACGTCGGGAACGGGCGGTGCGCGGTGATGTCCTGCTCCCCGTGCAGCAGCATCGTCGGGTCGAACGCCATGCCCGGTGCGCCGATCATCTCGACGACCAGGTCGAGCGGCGGGAGGACGCCGAAGGTGGGCAGCGTGACCAGCCCGTCCTCGTAGGTGTAGGCGAGCTCCGTCCGCGCCGTCGGCGGCACCCCGGCCCCCAGGGCCAGGTGGTACAGGATGACGTCGTCGGTGGTGTAGGTGTAGTCGGCGGGGGTCAGCTCCGCCCCCAGGGCCTTGGTGAGATCGATCGACACGGTGATCCCCCGCGCGGCTCAGGCCGCGCCCATCCGCTTCACGATGTGGTCGACGGACTCCGGGCCGGACAGCGGCTCGACCGCACCCTCGAGGTCGTTGATCACGTCGAAGGAGTCTCGGATGCGCTCCGGGCTCGGCACGTCGGCGAACACCGCTCCCTGGCCCTCCAGCACCGCGACGCGGGACACGTATCCCCCGCCGACGGCGTAGACCCGCCCGGTGTCGGTGCACTCGTCCGACACCAGGTACCCGACGAGCGAGGCGACGTACTCCGGGCGCAGCCGGTCGAACAGCTCGGGGGTCAAAGTGTCCTCCGTGAGCCGCGACGCCGCGGCCGGAGCCACGCAGTTCACCAGGATGTTCTTCGAGGCGCCCTCGACCGCGAGGGCCCGGGTCAGCCCGACGATGCCCATCTTCGCCGCGCCGTAGTTGACCTGCCCGAAGTTGCCGTAGAGCCCGGAGGCCGAGGTGGTGTTGACGATGCGGCCGTACCCTGCCGCCCGGAGGTGCGGCCAAGCGGCGTGGGTCACGTGGTGGGTGCCGTCGAGGTGCACGGAGAGCACGGCCTCCCAGTCGCGCGCGGACATCTTCCCGTAGGAGACGTCTCGCAGGATCCCCGCGTTGTTCACGACGATGTCCAGCCTGCCGAACGTGTCGAGCGCGGCCTGCACCATCCGGGCGGCACCCTCCGCGTCGGCCACGCTGTCGGTGTTCGCGAGCGCGGTGCCGCCCGCGGCGCGGATCTCCGCCACCACGGCCTCCGCTGCGGAGGTGCTCGACCCCTCGCCCGCCCGGCTCCCGCCGAGGTCGTTCGCGACCACGAGGGCACCACGCTCGGCCAGCAGGAGCGCATGGGCCCGGCCGAGGCCGGCCCCCGCCCCCGTCACCAGCGCGACTCGGTCGTCGTATCGGATGTCGGACATCGCTTCTCCTCCCGGTGACCGCTCAGGACGCGGTCTTGTAGACGGTCACGACGGCGGCGCCCCCGAGCCCGAGGTTGTGCTGCAGGCCGACCGTGGCGCCGTCGACCTGGCGGGCGTCCGCCGTGCCGCGCAGCTGCCACGTGAGCTCGGCGCACTGCGCCAGGCCGGTCGCCCCCAGCGGATGCCCCTTCGAGATCAGGCCCCCGGAGGGGTTCACGACCCACTTGCCCCCGTACGTCGTGGCCTCGGAGTCGACGAGCAGGTGGCCCTCCCCCTCGGCCGCCATCCCGAGCGCCTCGTAGGTGAGCAGCTCGTTGGTCGAGAAGCAGTCGTGCAGCTCGACGACGTCGACCTCGGCGATGTCGGTCCCGGCCTGGTCGAGGGCCTTGCGCCCGGCCTCCCGGGTCAGGTCCGCGCCGACGATCTTGATGGGGTCGTCACTCTCGAACGTGGAGCGGAAGTCGGTGACCATCGCCTGCCCGGCGATCTCGACCGCCCGGTCCCACAGACCGTGCTCGTCGACGTACCGCTCGCTCGCGATCACCGCAGCCGCGGACCCGTCCGAGGTCGGTGAGCACTGGAGCTTGGTGAGCGGATCGAAGATCATCCGCGCGCCCGCGATGTCCGCCTGCGAGTACTCGTCCTGGAACTGGGCGTAGGGGTTGTTCACCGAGTGCTTGTGGTTCTTCCACCCGATCCACGCGAAGTGGTCCGCGGTCGAGCCGTAGCGTGCCATGTGTTCGCGGCCCGCCTGCCCGAACATCGCAGGCGAGATCGGCGCGCCTGCGAGGTCACGGCCGTTCGCCATCACCTCGGCGAACCGGCCGGTCGGCACCGCACGGTCGGGGTACTTGCCGTTGATGGCCAACGAACCACGTTCCATCTTCTCGAACCCCACCGCCAGCGAGACCTCGGCGGAGCCGCCGCGGACCGCCTCGCGCGCCAGGTACAGGGCGCTGGACCCGGTCGAGCAGTTGTTGTTCACGTTGACCACCGGTATCCCGGTCAGGCCCAGCTCGTACAGCGCGCGCTGGCCCGAGCAGGACTCCCCGTAGCAGAAGCCCGCGAAGGCGCTCTGCACGTCGGCGTAGGCGATGCCGGCGTCGGCCAGGGCCTTGGACCCCGACTCGCGGACCATGTCCGGGTAGTCCCAGTCCCGCGCCCCCGGCTTCTCGAACTTGGTCATCCCGACACCGATGACGAACGTGCGGTTGCTCATGCTGCCTTCCTCCGATGGATGCGTGGACCGGCTACGCCGGGAAGCCCAGGCTGCGCGCGATCAACATGCGTTGGACCGCCGAGGTGCCCTCACCGATCGTGAGCACCTTGGCGTCGCGGTAGTGACGGGTGACGTCGTAGTCGTCCATGAAGCCGTAGCCGCCGTGCAGCTCGGAGGCCGAGTACGCGACCTTGTTCGCGATCTCCGAGGCGACCAGCTTGCAGATCGCGGCCTCCTGCTCGAACGGGTGTCCGTGGTCGCGCTTCCAGGCCGCGTCGTAGGTCACGCTCCGGGCCGTGTGGGTGAGCGCCGCGAGGTCGGCCATCGCGAACGCGACCGTCTGGTGCTGGTGGAGCGGTTTGCCGAACGAGGTCCGCTCGGTGACGAACCGTGCCGCGCCCTCCAGACACCCTTGTGCCACGCCGACGGACATCGCCGCCACCGGGATGCGGGCCCAGGTCAGGTACTGCAGGATCCGGCCGTAACCCCCTCCCACCGGCCCGACGACGTCCGCGTCGGTCACCCGGACGTCCTGCAGGTAGAGCGGGTGGGTGTCCGCCGAGCGCCAGCCGAGCTTGTCGTAGCCGGGGCCGACCTCGAGCCCGGGCGCGCCGATCGGCACCAGGAAGGCCGTGGTCTCCGGCCTGCGCTCGCCGAACCCGCCGGTCGCGGCGACGACGAGGACGTGGTCGGTCATCGGGAGCCCGGAGTTCGAGATGAACTGCTTGGCGCCGTTGATCACCCAGCCGCCGTCCGCCCGGACCGCGCGGGTGCCGATGTTGCCTGCGTCCGAGCCGCCGCTGGGTTCGGTGAGCCCGAGAGCCAGGAAGGACTCCCCGGTCGCCAGCGCCGGGAACAGCCGATCCTTCTGCTCGGGGGTGCCCAGCTCGGCGAGCAGCGACGCGTTCGCCATCTGCACGTGGACCGTGGTGGAGGCCGAGCTGTCGACCCGGGCGAGCTCCTCGATCTGCAGCGAGGCACTCACCAGGTCTGCGCCGCTGCCGCCGAGCTCCTCGGGCACCAGGGTGCCGTAGACCCCGAGCTCGCCGAGCCTGCCCAGTACGTCGAGATCGACGGCGGCCTCGATGCTCCGTCGCGCGACGCCCGGCCGGAGCACCTCCTCGGCGAAGTCCCGCAGGACCTTGCGCCAGGCGCGGTGCTCGTCGGTCAGGCACCACGCGAGATCGGTGTCCACCAGGTCGGACCGGACTGCCGCTCGGGGCATCAGCTCGCCACCTCACTGTGGAACCCGGGTCGTCGGGCTCGTTCCCGCCGGGCGATCGCTCACCCTTTCCGCCGGTCACCGCACCGGCGACCTGTCATCGATCAAACATCCCGCCTTGCATGTATGTCAAGGAGTGGGGAGGATGGAGGCGAGGTCGAACGAGCTCCGTGGAGGTCACGCTCATGTCCGAGGCAGTCATCGTCGGCACCGGCATCACCCGCTTCGGCAGGCTCCCGGGCCGGACCGTGCGGACCATGGCGGACGAGGCGGCCCGCCAGGCCCTCGCCGACGCAGGTGTCGGAGTCGACGACGTCCAGGGGGTGTACTTCGGCAACGCGGTCGGCGGGCTGGTCACGGGCCAGGAGATGATCCGCGGACAGGTCGCCCTGCGCGACCTGGGCCTGGGCAACGTCCCGCTGGTGAACGTCGAGAACGCCTGTGCCACCGGCTCGTCGGCCTTCCACCTGGCCGTCACGGCGATCAAGGCGGGCCAGGTCGACCTCGTGCTGGTGGTCGGGTCGGAGAAGCTGACCCACGACGACCGGAACGTGAGCTTCGAGGCGCTCCGGACCGGAGCGGACCTCGAGCGGCTGGTCGAGCTGGAGGAGGACCTCTACGGACCCGGCGGCGCGCCGGGCAGCGGCTCCTTCTTCATGGACGTCTACGCCGACATGGCCAAGCGCTACGCGGAGCGCTCCGGCGCCACGCCCGCGGACTTCGCCGATGTCGTGGTCAAGAGCCGCGACCACGCCGCGCTCAACCCGATCGCCCAGTTCCGCGACCGGACGACCCGCGACGAGGTGTCTCAGAGCAGGCGGATCAGTGGCGACCTGACCCTGCCCATGTGCTCGCCGATCGGGGACGGCGCCGCGGCGCTGGTCATCGCCTCCGCGGAGCGGGCCGCCCGGCTCGGCGCGGACGGGGTGCGCGTCCTCGCCGCCGCGCTCGCCTCCGGGCTCAGCGAGCAGGAGGACCCCACCCTCACCGCGGTTCGGGCGGCCTACGAGACCGCGGGACTGGGCGCCGCGGATCTCGACCTGGTCGAGGTCCACGACGCCGCGGCACCCGCAGAACTGATCATGTACGAGGACCTGGGACTGTGCGCCGTCGGGGACGGCCCGAAGCTGCTGGCGAACGGCGACACCCGCCTCGGCGGGCGGGTCCCGGTCAACGTCAGCGGCGGACTGATCAGCCGCGGGCACCCGGTGGGCGCCACGGGCTGCGCCCAGCTCGTCGAGCTCAGCGACCAGATCCGTGGTCGGGCGGGCGACCGCCAGGTCGCGGGGGCCAGGATCGGCATGGCGGAGAACGGCGGCGGGTTCCTGCGGCGCACCGCCGCCGCCGTGCACCTGACGATCCTCGGCCGATGAGCGCGGGGCCGTCGCGGGCAGCGACCCGCGGCGGCCCGCCGGCGGGCTCCTCAGCGCACCATGACGTTCCCGCCGTCGACCGGCAGCGTCTGCCCGGTGACGAACCGCGCGAGGTCACTCGCGAGGAACACGTTGACGTCCGCGGCCTCCCGCGGGCTCCCGGGCCCGCCGCCGAGTGGGAAGCGCTCGGCGGTGGCGGCGGCACGGGAGCGCCGCAGCTCGGGGTCCATCCCCGCCAGGAACGTCCGCAGCATCGGGGTCACGATGGCCGGACACACGGCGTTGACCCGGATCCCGTAACGGCCCCAGTCCCGGGCGACGCTGCGGGTGAAGGCGAGCACCGCGCCCTTCGCCGCGCTGTAGAGCGGCATCCCGGCAGCACCCTCCAGGCCCGCCGCGGAGGAGTAGTTGATGATCGAGCCGCCTCGGTCGCAGAGATGCGCGAACGCGGCCGCGTTGGTGTTCAGGGTGCCGCCGAAGTTCGTCCCGACGATCCGTTCGACGTCTGCGGGCGTGACATGCTGAGCCTGCTTCTGCTGCTCGACCCCTGCCACCATCGCGAGGACGTCCAGACCGCCGAGCAGCGCGACGCCCTCGGCGAACACGGCGTCGACGGCGGCTCGGTCGGCCACGTCGCAGTGCAGGTAGGTCGCCGAGCCCGGGCCGGTGGCCGATGCGACCACCTCCCGGCCCCGCTCGTCGTCGACGTCGAGGGACAGGACGGCGGCGCCGTGTTCGACGTACGCACGGACGGTCTCGGCGGCGATCCCACTCGCGCCGCCGACCACGATGATCCGTTTGCCCCGCAACAACACCGTTCCTCCGTTCAGCCGCGGGGGCGCACCTGCGCGGCATGCATCACGTTCAGGGCCTGGGCCCGGGCCTCGTCCTCCAGCGCCGCGGCCATGGAGATCCCCGGCGAGCGCTCGAGCAGGCGCTTGGACAGTGACAGGGCGTGCGGGTCCGCGCCCGCCAGCCGACCTGCCCAGTCCGCCACCAGGTCGTCGAGCTCGGCGTCGGGGACCACGGCGGCGACCAGGCCGAGGTCTGCGGCCTCGGCCGCCGAGAGCCACTCCGACAGGTAGACCAGCCGCTTCGCCCGCTGGGTGCCGACCAGCCGCGGGAGCAGGTGCGATCCGCCGAAGTCGACCGACAGGCCGAGCTTCGTGAAACGCTGGGTGAACCGCGCCGTGTCCGAGGCCACGACGAGATCGCACTGCAGGGCGAGGTTCCAGCCCAGTCCGACCGCGACCCCACGGACCTTGGCGATCACCGGCACGTCCAGCCGGTGCAGAGCCAGCGCCGCGGCACCGCCACGGCGCATGCTCGCCAACGGTACCTCCGGCGCGGGTTCGACACCGTCCCCCAGGTCCGCGAGGTGGTAGCCCGCGCAGAAGTCCTCTCCCGCACCGGTGACCACCACGACCCGGACATCCGGGTCCCCGGCGAGCCCGCCGAGGGCCGAGCCGAGGTCGTCGACCATCGCCGTGGTCACCGCGTTGTGGGTGGCGGGGTGGTCGACGACGACCGTGGCGACGGGCCCCGCACACTCCACCCGGATCCGGCCACTCACGCCGATCAGAGCTCGAAGGTCTTGGCGATGATGTCCCGCTGCACCTCGCTCGCGCCGCCGTAGACCGTGGCGATGATGCCGTGCCGGAGGTGGGCCTCCATCCCGAACTCCTTGGTGTAGCCCATCCCCCCGGTCATCTGCATCCCCTCGACCGCCATCGTCTTGAGCACCTCGGAGGTCTTGAGCTTGGCCATCGAGACCTCACGCAGGTACGCGGTGCCGGGGTTCGCGTCCGCCCTGGCGGCGAGTTCGTAGACCAGCATGCGGCAGCACTCGATCTCGGTGGCGAGGTCGGCGACGCGATGTCGGATGGCCTGGAACTTGCTGATCGGTTGTCCGAACTGCTGCCGGCCGGTGATGTGCTCGACCGTGTCGTCGAAGATGCGCCGGGTGAGCCCGAGGAACCCTGCCGCACCGACCAGGCGCTCGAAGTTCAGGCCGGACATCAGCTGCCCCCAGCCCTGGTCCTGCACCCCGACGAGGTTCTCCCTCGGGACGAACGCATCGGTGAAGTAGATGTCGTTGACCTCGCTGCCGCCCAGGGTCGCGATCGGCCGGATAGTCATGCCTGCGGTCCCCGCGGGCACCTCCAACATCGACAGCCCCTGGTGCTTCGTGCCGTCGACCGAGGTACGGGCGACGAGCAGGATCCGGTCCGCATAGTGCGCCGCCGAGGTCCAGGTCTTCTGGCCGTTCAGCACGTACCCGTCGGCGGTGGGCACGGCACGACAGGTCAGCGAACCGACATCGGACCCGGCCCCGGGTTCGCTCATCGCGATCGAGGCGATCTCGCCCCGGCAGATGCCGGAGATCACGCGCTCCTTCTGCTCCGGCGTGCCGAAGGTCTCGATCACCTTGCCGACGATCATCGACACGATCACCGCCGCCGCGGGGACCCGGCCGTACCAGAGCTCCTCCATGATGAGGCAGGCATCGGTGATGCCGCCTCCACCGCCCCCGTACTCCTCCGGCAGCGCGACGCCGACCCAGCCCAGCTCGGCGAGCGAGCGCGTCACGTCCCTCAGGACCTGGGTGTCCTCGGTGTCCGGTGAGATCCGCTGCCGCTGCTCAGGGCTCCCGACCTCTCGCTTCACGTAGTCACGCAGCGCGGCGACAAGCGCGCGACGCTGGTCCGAGTCCACTCCGGTGGTCAGCACTGGCGACCTCATCTCGTCACGGGTGGGAGAAACCGTCGACGAACGTTACATCCCGCCCTGTATGTATGTCCACCTCAGTCGAACTGTGGCTCCCGACCGTCGACGAACGCACGGACAGCGCGCTCGTGACCCGCGCTGCGCATCGTGAGCAGCTCGTAGGCGAGCGAGGCGTCCAGCACGCTGTGCATCGTGCGTTTGAGCGGCAGGTTCGCCGCGACCTTGGTCCAACGGATGGCCTCCTGCGGCCCCGCGGCCAGCCTGCGTGCCATCGCCGCCACTACCTCGTCGAGCTCGGAGTCCGGCGTGACGTGGTTGACGAGGCCGAGCTCCGCGGCCCGAGCCGCGTCCACCGGGTCGCCGGTCATGAGCAGCTCCTTGGCCCGCGCGTAGCCGATGAGCTGCGGCCAGATCACCGCGCCGCCGTCCCCCGCGACCACCCCCGCCCGCACGTGCGGATCCGCGAGCACCGCCGACTCGGCCATGTAGACCATGTCGCAGAGCAGGGCGAGCGTGGCGCCGAGCCCCATCGCCGGGCCGTTCACCTTGGCGAGCACGGGCTTCTCGAGGTCCAGCAGGGAGAACACGATGCGCTTGGCGGTCGCCATGTCGATGCTGTGCCCGAACGAGCCCGTCCGTTCGGCGTGGGCGAGCATCGACTTGATGTCCCCACCCGCACTGAAGGCCCGACCGGTGCCGGTGAGGACCACCACCCGGGTCCGGTCGTCGAGCGCCACGTCGGCGAAGACTCGGCCGAGCTCCTCGTGCATCTCGTCGTCGATCGCATTGAGCGCCTCGGGGCGGTCCAGGGCGACGGTGAGCACCGTCCCCTCCCGGGTGATCGCCAAGCCCTGGTAGCCGGTGTAGTCGACGGTCCTCATCGACGGCCTCACTTCCGCGTCCGCCCTCGGCGAGGCCACGCACGCGGCCGGATCAGCGGCGTACTCGGTCCAGCGCTTCGGCCAATTGACATACATTCGTGAATGAATGTAGCGTCGCACGGCGGCGGCCGCCACCGTGAGTCGGCCTGGACCGGGCCACGACCCCGCCGTCCCTGATCGGCCCGTTCCGAAGGAGCCCAGGTCGTGTCGATGTCCGCCAGCGTCGCCTCCGCCCGTCAGATGGCCCGCGTCGGCCGCGGCTATCTCGCGGACGTCGTGCGCCGTCCCGCGGCCCGCACCGCGGGCCAGATCCCCACCGCTCCCGAGCGGGTCACCGACGAGTGGCTCACCGCGACCCTGTGCCGCGGCACCGGGGCCCGAGTCCGGTCGCACCGCCTCGAGCCGATCAGCCGTGGCTCCACCGTCCGCAGCCGACTGGTCCTCGAGTACGAGGGCGCCGACGGGGTCGACGAGCAGACGCTGCCACCGACCGTCTTCGTCAAGGCCACCTCGACCTTCCTGACGCGCCTGCAGGTCGGCGCGACGGGTGGGATGAGCGGCGAGGTGCGCTTCTACGACCGCATCGGGCCCAGCACGCCGATCCTGGCGCCCACCGGCTACCACGGTGTGTGCGATCGGCGCTCGGGCCGGTCGATCCTGCTGCTGGAGGACCTGGCCCGCACCCGCGACGTCACGTTCGGGGAGGTCCGGTCCACCCTGGACCGCGCGCACGCCGAGGCGCTGGTCCGTTCGCTCGCGGTGGTGCACGGCTGCCTGGAGGGCAGCCCGCGGTTCGCCGGGGACCTACGCTGGGTGCTGTCCTCGCGACGGTTGCAGGAGGTGCTCAACACCTATGTGGACAGCGAGGGCCGATCGGTGGCGGGTCTGGACCTGGCGGGAGACGTGATACCCGCGCCACTGAGGGCACTCCGGAGCCGGCTGCACGGGTACCGGATGCGGGCGCTGGAGCTCGACGACCACTGTCCGGTCGGCCTGGTTCATCACGACGTGCACGCCGGGAACTGGTTCGCCACGGCGGACGGGCGGATGGGGCTGTTCGACTGGTCGGCCTACGCGAGGGGCCAGGGTCCGCGGGACGTCGCGTACGCCCTGATGTCCTCGCTCACCATCGCCGACCGCCGGGCGTGGGAGCGCGAGCTGCTCGCGCTCTACGCCGCCGAGCTGTCCGAGGTGTCGGGCAGTCCGCACGACCCGGCGGCGACCTGGACCGCCTACCGGCAGCAGACCCTGCACGGGCTCTGCTTCTGGCTGGCCACCCTCGGCTCGGGCTCGTTGCAGCCGAAGATGCAGCCGGACGACGTCTCCATGGTCAACATCGAGCGCATGGCCCAGGCCGTCGTCGACCTGGATACGTTCACCGCGCTCGACCACTAGTCGCAGGTGGCCCCGAGGGGCTCGCCAGGGAGGAGCAGGGTGCGATGACGAGTGTGGCCGGACCCGACCAGACCGCACCAGACCAGGCGGCACCGGAGCGGGAGCTGGTGGTCCCGGGCG
>NZ_JACBXB010000179.1 GCF_013870575.1 Pseudonocardia pini | reverse complement strand
TCGGCCGACGGAGGGCAGGTCGACGTCGGCGTGGTAGCCGGAGATCACGCCGCGGGCGAGGAGCCCGCGCACGCGCTCCAGTGAGGTCGAGGGGGCGACGCCGGTCTGGGCGGCCAGTTGTCGGTTGGTCAGCCGTGCATCGTTCTGCAGGAGTCCCAGCAGGGACAGGTCGAGCGAATCTAGTTTCAGATCTGGGCGATCGACTGACGAGAAGTTCGACTGTTCGGGCACATTGCCATATTAGTGGCTAGCGTTCGGGGACGTGAACGTACGAGACACGTCGTCGACCGTCCGTGGTGTGGTTGCGGTGCTGGGCGCCGCGGTGCTCTGGGGGACGGTGGGCCCGGCGCAGGTCCTTGCGGGTTCCGACGCCGACCCGTTGGCGTTCGGCGCCGCGCGGCTGCTCCTCGGCGGTGGCGTCCTGCTGCTGGTGGTGGCCGTGCTCCAGCCGCGGGATCTCGGCCGGTGGCGTGCGGTGGTCAGGCTCCCCGTGCTGGGCCGGCTGGTGCTCGCCGCCGGATCGACGGCGGCGTACCAGGCTGCGTTCCTGAGCTCGGTCGCGCGCACCGGAGCGGCGCTGTCCACGGTCGTCGCGCTGGGTGTCGCCCCGCCCGCGGTCGGGGTGCTCGCCCGGGTGGTCGGCTTGGAACGGCTCGATCGGTCCTGGTTGTTCGGGACCGTCGCGGCGATCGCGGGGACCGCGCTGTTGCTGTTGCCGGGCGCGGCCGTGCGGGTGGACACGCTCGGCGTGCTGCTCGGGGTGGTCGGCGGGCTCTGCTACGGCGTCTACACGGTCGCGGCGAAGCGGTTGGTGGACAGTTCGGCGCCGACCCTCGTCGCGGTCGCCGCGACCCTCGTCCTGGGCGGCGCGATGATCCTCCCCTTCGCCCACGACGTCTCCCGCGTCGTCGCCGAACCCGAGGCGCTGGCGCTGGTCGCCTGGTTGGCCGTGCCGGCCACCGCGGTGGGCTACCTGCTCTTCGTCTCCGGCCTGCGACACGTCACGGCCGCCTCGGCGGGGACCCTGAGCCTGGCCGAACCCCTGGTCGCCGCCGTGCTGGGGATCGCCTTCCTGGGCGAGCGGCTGCCCCTCCCGGCCGTCCTGGGTGGCTGCCTGCTGCTGGCAGGCATGGCCGCCGCCACCGTCCGGACCGTCCCGGGCCGGGGTGTCGGGCCGGGGCGTCTCGTCGTATGCGGTCAGACCGTCGGGCTACGGCGAGGCCGCGATCTCCGCGCCGCCGGAGGGGCCGGCCAGGGAGTGCCACTGGGGGAGACGAAGGGCGATGCCGTCGAGGAATGCGCCGAGTGCCTCGGTGACGCGTTCCTCGGAGGAGAACTCGGCCGCCGCGTCGCTGACCTGGCGCAGGGCCGGGAACTCGGGGGCGACGTCGGGGAACAGGCCGTGGTCCCCGGAGAACTGGACCGCCCCCAGGATCAGTGACTCGAGCTGCTCGCGGACGAGCATGACGTACCGCGGGGGGAACCCGGCGTCGAGGAGGATCTCGGCGGTGCGGTTCTCGGTGGGATGGCTGAACGCCGGTCGGCTCAGGCCCTGGATCACGGGGACGAGGTTCGGGTGGGCGGCGAGGATCCGGTAGTAGGCGACGCCTTCGTCGAACAGGTAGGTGCGCCAGTCGGTGGGTGGGCGCTGTGAGGTGTCGACCGGCGACAGGACCAGCCGCACGACGTCGCCGAGGATCAGGCTCTTGTACCGGTAGTGGTGGTACACCGACGACTCGTGGACGCCGAGGTCGGCGGCGAGCCGTTTGAGACTGAGCGCGTCGAGCCCCTCCTCGTCGATGATCCCGAGCGCGACCTGGGCCAGGTGGCGCTTCGCGATGAGGGGCTTGCGGGGCCGTGCCACGTCTACTCCCTGGACGGGGTCCTGGTCGACGTCCCCCGGGGTCGGGGGACGCCGGCCGATTGTGCCCTGACGAGCGCGTCGTGGCCGGGCAGGGCCCGGGCTACACCCGCAGCCCCTCCAGCACGTGGCCGCCCCGGAACAGCTCGTCGATCTCCGTGGCGGCGAACCCCGCCTCGGCGAGCACGTCCCGGCTGTGGAGGCCGGGTGCGGGTGGCCCCGACCGGATCGCGCCCGGGGTGGCGCTCAACCGTGGTGCAGGTGCCGGTTGGAGCACACCGAACTCCTCCACGAACGTGTTGCGTGCGCGGTTGTGGGGGTGGTCCGGCGCCTCGGTCATCGCCAGGACGGGGGCGAAGCAGGCGTCGGAGTACTCGAGCAGGTCGCACCACTCGGCCCTGGTCCGGGTGCGGAAGAGCTCGGCCAGCAGCTTCTTGCGCTGGGGCCAGAGCGACCGGTCCTCCTGGTCGTCCCACACGGGGTCGGTCAGCTCGAGCAACCTGCGCAGCTCGGCGTAGAAGCGTGGCTCCATGGGGGCGACGCTGACGAAGAGCCCGTCGCCGCACTCGTAGGTGTCGTAGTGCGGGCTGGAGCCGTCGACGAAGTTGGTGCCGCGGCCGTCGTGCCAGCGGTCGGCGGCCTTCAGCGCCCAGTACTGGGTGGCGAGCACCGCGGCGCCGTCGACCATGGCGGCGTCGACGACCTGGCCGGTGCCGCTCCGGCGCGCCTCGAGGAGCGCACAGACCACCCCGAAGGCCAGGAACATCGCGCCGCCCCCGTAGTCGCCGACGTAGCTCTGCGGGGGTGTGGGCGGGTCTCCCGGGCGGCCGATGCCTTCGAGGACGCCTGCGAGCGCGATGTAGTTCAGGTCGTGCCCCGCCGCGTGGGCGTACGGCCCGTCCTGGCCCCAGCCCGACATCCGGCCGTAGACCAGGGCGGGGTTGCGGGCGAGGCAGGCGTCGGGCCCGATCCCGAGGCGCTCGGCGACGCCGGGCCGGTAGCCCTCGACGACCGCGTCGGCGGTGCCGACGAGCCGCAGCACGGTCTCCAACCCCCTCGCGGTCTTGAGGTCGGCGACGATCGAGCGCTTGCCGCGATGGACGAGATCGAGCCGGTCGGGGGGCAGCGCGGCGTTCACGGTGGTGGGCGGATCGACGCGGACGACGTCGGCACCCATGTCCGCCAGCAACATCCCCGCCAACGGTCCGGGGCCGATGCCCCGGAACTCGAGGACCCTCGTGCCTGCGAGGGGGCCGAGGGATGGAGCGCTCACGCCCCGGTCTCCTTCCGCGCGTCCCAGGCCCCGTCGAGGACGCCGCGTTCCCGCAGCTCGACCTTGCGGATCTTCATCGACGGGGTGCGGGGGAGCCCGTCGATCGGGATCAGGAAGCGGGGCCGGGCGAACCGGGGGATCGTGGCCACGGCGTGGCCGTGGAGCGCGACGGGATCGAAGACCGCGCCCTCGCGCATCACGACGAACGCCGCCACCTCGTCCTCGGCGAACTCGGCGGCCACCGGGACGACCGCGGACTCCGCGACGTCGGGGTGGGTGTTGAGGGCGGCCTCGACCTCCATCGAGGAGATGTTCTCCCCACCGCGGCGCACGGCGTCCTTGAGCCGGTCGAGGAAGTAGTACCGGCCCTCGACGTCGAAGCGGAAGAGGTCACCGGTGTGGAACCACCCGTCGTACCAGCAGGCGTCGGTGAGCTCTGGCGGCCCGAGGTAGCCCCTCGCCACGCAGTCGCGGTCCCGTTCGTCGAGCACCCAGAGCTCGCCCGGCTCGCCGGGCGCGACGTCGGTCCCGTCCGGTCCCACGACCCGCACCGTGCGGGAGGGATGGAGTGTGCCGCAGCTGGTCCAGTTGTCCTTGGTGATGCGGTACCCGGCCGACCGGAACGGGTTGTTGATCTCGGTCATGCCGTAGCTGGTGTAGTACTCGATGCCGAACCGTTCGCAGAGGTCCTCGGCGACGGCGGCCGCGGGCCCGGACAGGACGAACCGCAGTGCGCTGTCGCGTTCGCCCGGCGCGCGAGGCGTGTTGTGCACGAGCTGGCTCCCGGCGCCGACGAGGTAGCTCCAGGTCGCGCCGCAGCGGCGGACGTCGTCGAACCAGTCGGTGGCGGAGAACCCGTCGCGCAGCCAGGTCGAGCCGCCGAACACGGCCTGCCGGTAGAACGAGTCGCGGCCGCCGAGGTGGAAGGTCGGCCAGGGTTGGTAGCGGACGTCGTCCTCGCCGAGTGCGTCGTCCGGCAGCAGGGTGGAGCTGACGCAGAACCCCCACCACTGGCCCCAGGGCATCAGCACGCCCTTGCTCTTGCCGGTGGTGCCGGAGGTCCACATGACCGTCGCGAGGTCGCCTGCGGTCAGGGCCACCGGGTCGGTCGGGACCGCGGCGGCCTCGACCGACTCGCGGAGGCCGCCGATCGTGGTGCCCCCGACCGTCCGCCCGTCGACCGGGCCGTCGGCGGCGACGAGGACGTGCCGCAGGTCGTCGTGGCCCGCGAGGATCGGTTCCCACTGGGCGAGGTAGAGCTCGTCGACGACGGCGACCCGTGCCCCGGTCGTCGCGACGACGTGGTCCAACCAGCTGCCGACGTACGCGGAGTTGACCGGCACGTCGACGGCGCCGAGGGTCGCGATGCCCAGCTGTGCGACCCAGCCGGGCACCTTGTTGGACAGCATGACCAGCACCATGTCGCCGCGCTCGACGCCGAGCCCGGCGAGCGCGGTCGCGCACCGGCGGGCCTCGTCCTGCAGCTCGGCCCAGGTCCGTCTGCCGGGCCCGTGCAGCTCGCCGACGGCGAGGGCGTCGGGATGGCGCGCCACCCTGGTCGCCACCAGCGCGGCCAGCGAGCAGTCTGCCGGGCGCGGGGTGGTGGACGCATCGGGTCTGGCCGGTGAACCGGCGGTCTCGGGTTCGGTGACGGTCATGGGCTGACTCCTCCTCGAGTCGGGCACCGCGCGGCAGGGGCGGACCCGGCCGCGACGGCGTCCGGGTCGGGTCGGTCGGCGAGGAGCACGGCGAGCTCCCGCCAGAAGACGTGGTTGGCGATCTCGTTGCGGCCCAACATCATGTCGCCCGCATCGCGGCTGCGGACGGCCTCCTGGGTGCCGCGCAGGATGGGCAGGTCCTCGGCGGTGAGGACCTCCAGCACCAGGTCCCAGTTGCGGGTCCAGCGCCGCGTCCAGGCCTCCGGGTCCAGCCCGGTCGCTCCGGGGAGCGGGGCGATCAGTCGCAGCTCCATGACCGACCGCGCGGGATCGGTCGGGTGTGGCCGGAACGTGAGGAGCTCGAGATGGTCCGGGTGTCGGACCAGGGTGCTGTTCGGCCCGAGGAAGTGCGTCTCGGTGAGGTGTCCGTCGAGGACGGCCGAGTCCGGCGGCTCGGCGTCGGCACGCGAGATGCTCTTGCGGGGCTGGGTCCAGCGGCAGGTCCGGCCGAAGTCCTCGAGCACCGCGACGTTGGTGTGGATGAGCTTCCCGGCGGTCGCCGGGTGGGCGTACTCCAGGTGGTAGAAGTCCAGGAAGCCGTCCTGCATGACCTTCCAGTTCACGGGCTCGTCGAAGGTCGTGGACTCGAACACGACGTGCCGGTCGATCGCCAGCGCCGCGAGGATCGCGTCCATCTCCGGGCCCAGCCACTTCGCGACGTCGAGCTCCGCGGTCGCGTTGTCGACCACCCAGACGAGTCCGTGGCGCTCCTCGCACGGCAGCGGGACCAGGGCCCGGTCCGCCGGGTCGACGTCGCCGACGGTGTCCGCGCGGGTCATCGTCCGCAGCGAGCCGTCGAGGTTGTAGGACCACCGGTGGTAGGGGCAGGACAGCAGCCTGCAGCGGCCCTGCGGCTCGGTCACGACCATCGCCGCCCGGTGCCGGCAGGCGTTCACCAGGGCGCGGACGCTCCCGTCCTGCTGGCGGACGAGCACGATCTCGTTGCGGGGCAACGAGACGCGCACGAAGTCGCCGGGCTCGGACAACTCGCTGGAGTGCGCGGCGATGACCGGCGCCCGGCCGAAGACGAACTCACGTTCGGCCTCGGCGATGTCGCCGTCGCGGTACTCCGCCGCCCGCAGCGAGGTGGTGCGCTCGTGCCGGTCGGTCGTCCCGTCCGCGAGGTGGCGGCGAAGCCTCGTGACCCGCTCGGCCGACTCCTCGCTCATCGGTCCTCACCGGCCGGGAAAGCCAGCCCCGCGAGGTCGCCCCGGCGTCTCCACCGGTCGAGCAGCGCGAAGAAGGCGAGAGGCCCCTTCCCGTAGGCGCCTGCCAGCACCTTGCGCGGGTCGGTCAGGTCGCCCTCGTTGGTGAAGTAGCTCGGAGTGCACCGCTCGTAGTACCAGGTGCCCTGCCGTGCGTGACGTTCGATCTCGGCCACGTAGTCCTCCTCCGCCTCGGGGGTCGCCTCGACGACCGGTCGCTCGTGCTCCCGCATCCACCGCACGATGTAGCCGAGGTGGGCGGCCTGTTCGGCCACGGTGTGGCTGTAGTTCGGGCTGACCCCGGTCTGGGTCACGCCGAGGAAGAAGAGGTTCGGGAACCCGGCGGTGTGCAGCCCGTGGAGGGTCCGGTATCCGTTCGCCCACTTCTCGCTCAGCACGGCGCCGTCTCGGCCCTCGACGTCGAAGCCCGCCCGGTGGGTGTGCTCCGTCCCGACCTCGAAGCCGGTGGCGAGGATCAGACAGTCCACGTCGTAGTGTTCGCCCGCGACGACGAAGCCGTGCTCGGTGATGCGGTCGACCCCGCGCCCGTCGGTGTCGACGAGGGTCACGTCGGGACGGTTGAAGGTCGGGTAGTAGTCGTCGTGGAAGCAGGGCCGTTTGCACCAGCGGTCGTACCAGGGTTTGAGCGCCTCGGCCGTCGCGGGATCCGCGACGATCCTGTCGATGCGGTCGCGGATCCGGTCCATCGTCGCGAAGTCCGCCGCCGTCATCAGGTCGTGCCGCTCCGCGCGGGTCAACGGGCCGCCGCGATCCTCCTCGGCCCGCCCCGCGGCGACGGCCGTCAGCTCACGGAAGATCGCCGTCCAGCCGTCGTGCACCAGGTCGGTCTCCTCCGTCGACCCGCTGACCACCGTGGTGAAGTTCCGGACGCGCTCGGCCTGCCAGCCCGCGGGGAGACCCCGGAACTCGTCGGGGCCGGTCGGCCGGTTGTCCCGTACGTCGACGGCGGCGGGGGTCCGCTGCACCACGTAGAGGTGTCCGGCCCACTCCCCGAGCTGCGGGACGCACTGGACACCGGTGGCGCCGGTGCCGATCACCGCGACCCGCTTGTCGCGCAGCCCGGTGAGCCCGCCGTGCTCGTCGCCGCCGGTGTAGCCGTAGTCCCACCGGCTCGTGTGGAACACGTGTCCTGCGAAGTCGCCGAGTCCGGGGATCCGGGGAAGCTTGGGACGGTCCAACGGCCCGATGGCCATCGACACGAACCGGGCCCGGAGCAGGTCCCCGCGATCGGTCGTCACCCACCAGCGCCCCTCGCCGTCGTCCCATCGCGCGCCGGTCACGGTGGTCGAGAACAACGCGCCGTCGGCGAGGCCGTGGGTGCGGGCGAGTGCCTCGGCGTGGGCGCGGATGTCCGGTCCGAAGGCGTAGCGGTGTCGCGGTCGGTGCCCGGTCTCCTCGAGGAAGGGCAGGTAGATGGACGCGTCGATGTCGCACATCGCGCCGGGATAGCGGTTCCAGTACCAGGTGCCGCCGAAGCCGCCCGCTCGATCGACGATCCGGATGTCCTCGATCCCGGCCCGGCGCAGGTGCACCGCCGCGGTCAGCGAGGCGAACCCGCCGCCGATCAGCAGGAACTCGACCTCGGTGTGCAGGGGGGCCCGCGGGCCGACCGGCTCGAACGGGTCCTCGGCCAGGTGGGAGAGCTCGCCGTCGGCACCCCGGTACTGGGCCGTGCCGTCCGCACGCAGCCGCTTCGCCCGCTCCTTGTCGTAGCGAGCCCGAAGCTCCTCCGCGCCGACCGGCCGGGTCCGTGACACGGGCTCTTGCACGCGGTCCGCCACGGCCTGACTCCTTCGTCGGTCGGCGTCTGGCGGCGAATTTATCAGGTGTCACCTGATAAGCCAAGGGTCGCTCGCCCCGGCCCCGGCGGAGGACGGTGCGCGGCCTCGCGGGCTCCGGGTGAGAATCACGGCGAGCAGTAGGGAGCTGACGGATGGCGCGACAGGGTTCGACCGCGGCACAGCAGGCGCTGACCGAGCGGGACGTGACGGCGGTGCGTGAGGAGGTGTCTGCGGGCAAGACGGTGACGGTCTGGTTCACGGCGGCCGCGGTGGGGGTGCCTCCGGGCGGGTCGGCCAAGGTCGTGGCCGTCGGCGACGTCGCGGAGGGCGACTTCATCCAGGTCCGTCCCGCGGGCTCGCGGGACGCGGTGTTCTGCTCGCCCAGCGAGCTCACGCGGAGCAGGCCCCAGGCATCGGCCGCACTGGGCGCGAGACCTCGACCTCGGCGACGTCCGAGCACGGGGAACCTGAAGGCTCGGTGTCCGCTGCGCCGTCGACGGACTCGGCCAGGGAAGCGTCTCGGGGAGTGGCTTCGAAATCTGACGGTTCGAAATCTGACGGTTCGAAATCTGACGATGGGAAATCTCAGCCAGTCGCGGAACCCTCCGGCTCGGGCGGCTCGGGCGG
>NZ_JACBXB010000178.1 GCF_013870575.1 Pseudonocardia pini | reverse complement strand
CGGACCAGGTCGCGGAGCAGCGCGGCGGTGACGGGGTAGACCTTGGTGCCGAGCACGCCGTCGAGCAGCCCGATCCGCTTCTCGGCGGGGGTGTCGGCGTCCGCGAGCAGGGTGGTCAGCTCCGGCTCGCGCTCCAGGATCCGGCCGAACCGGAACAGCTGGTCCTCGACGTCGTCGAGTGCGCGCTGCTTCTCGGCCGCGGCCAGCAGGGCCGTACGGGCCAGCGACTCGGTCGCCTCGACCAGGTCGCCCGGGCCCGACCAGCGCTGGCCGACGAGCTCGTTCACCGTGTCCAGGGTGGGCGCGCCGACCTTGCCGGTCAGCACGGAGCCTGCGAGCCCGGCGCGCTGCTCGGGGCTGGTCGCCGGGTCGGAGAACGCCCGCCGCAGGCCGCGCTCGGCGACGAGCAGCCGGGTGATCGCGTACAGCTCCTCGCCCAGCTTCTGCCGGTCGCCCGCGGCGAGCTGCGTGAGGCGCTCCTCGAAGAGCGCCTCCGCCGCGGCCAGGGACTCACGGCTGGTGGCCGCCAGCACGAGTGCCATCAGCGCGCCCCGCTCTCTGCGGTCGCGCGGCCGGCCGGAGCCATGCCGTCGAGGTCGGAGAGGAAGCTGTCGACCGTCGCCGACCGGCGGCTCGGGTCGGCCAGCTCGGAGCCCAGGATGCGCTCGGCGAGCTCGGCGGACAGTCCGCCGATCTCCCCGCGCAGCGAACGCTGCGCGGCCTCACGCTGGGCCACGACCTGCTGCTCGGCCTGCGCACGGATGCGCGAGGCCTCCTCCTCGGCCTCGGCCCGGAGCTCCGCCTTGATCTGCTGGCCCTCGGCCCGGGCGTCGTCCCGGATCCGCGCGGCCTCGTCGCGGGCGCCCGCGAGCTGGTCCTGGTACTTCTGCTTGAGGGCCGCCGCCTCGGCCTGCGCCTCCTCGGCGCGCTTGAGGCCACCCTCGATCTTGTCGGTGCGCTCCGCGTAGGTCCTCTCGAACTGCGGGAGCGCCGTCCTGGCGAGGATCCACAGCAGCAGAGCGAAGGCGATGAGACCGACGATGATCTCGACCGTGTGCGGGAGGAGCGGGTTCAGCTCCCCTTCCGCGGCGAGTAACTCCATGGGTGTGTGCTCCTGTCGCTGACGACCCGTGGGACGAAACCGTCAGGCGGTCAGGGCGAACGCGAGCACCAGGCCCAGGATGGCCAGCGCCTCGGAGAGGGCGAAGCCGATGAACGCGATGCCCTGCAGCTGGCCGCGGGCCTCCGGCTGGCGCGCCACGCCGTTGATGAACGCGGCGAAGACGATGCCGACGCCGATACCGGGGCCGATGGCCGAGAGGCCGTAGCCGATGGTGTTGAGGTTACCGACGATGTTCACGGTTACCGCTTTCCTTTCGATCCGGCCCGCGGACTGTCCGCGGATCCGAAGGGTCTGGGACGGGGGGTGTGACCTAGTGGTCGTCCGCGAGCACGGTGCCGATGTACGACGCCGTGAGCATCACGAAGATGTACGCCTGGACAACCTGGATGAACGCTTCGAAGAACGTGAAGACGATGCCCATCAGGAAGGCGAACGGGGACAGGATCTTCAGCAGGATGCTGTCCGCCACGACGAGCATGTACTCGCCGCCGAGGATGAACAGCACCAGCAGCAGGTGACCGGCGAACATGTTGCCGAAGAGTCGCAGCGACAGGGTGACCGGCCGCAGGATGATGTTCGACAGGAACTCGATCGGCGTGAGGATGATCCGCACCCACCAGGGCACGTCCGGCGGCCAGGTCGAGATGCGCATGTACCCGCCGAAACCGTGGTGCCGGATGCCGGCCACGGTGAAGACGATCCACACCAGCCCCGCCAGCGCGTAGGGCACGCCCGGGTGCGAGAAGGTGGGGAACTGCAGGAACGGGATGATCCCGAACAGGTTGTTCACCAGCACGAACGCGAAGAGCGCCGTGAGGAACGGGACGTACTTGAGGAACTCCGGCCCGATCATGTCGCGGGCGATGGAGTTGCGGACGATGCCGTGGAAGGACTCGCCCAGGAACTGGGACTTGCTCGGGACCAGCTGCATCTTCCGGGTCGCCACCCGGAACAACACGACGATGATGATCGCCGCGAGCACGAGCTGCAGGACCGGCTTCGTGACGTCGCCGAAGAGCGGCGGCAGCTGGAATGCGTCGACCCCGGGCGCCTCGAATCCCGGTGCCGGGGCGGTGGCCGTCATGGTCACCCAATGCTCCTTTCGGTTCCGCCGCCCGGGTCTCCCGGGCTCGGCAGAATCGAGACGATCAGGACTTAACGTACCTGACGTAGATCAAGTACATCGAGGCCGCCGCACCGACCAGCAGGCCGGCCACGGTGAAACCCCGTAGGTCGAACAGTTCGTCCACACCCCACCCGATCGCCCCGAAGAGGAGGATCCCGGTCAGGAGGTGCGACAGAGCGGTCCAGGCCTCTGCGGGCGGCGGCGTCCGGTCCGGCGGGGGCTTCCCACCGGGTCGGCCGCTCACCTCGCGCGGCTGTTCCTGCTCCATCACGGGGACCATATCAGCCGGGTTACGCCCCACTTACCCGGTACGACCTGCCGTGACGGTCCTACGGGCCCTGATCCTCACCCTCCGGAAGGTCGCAACCCGTCCGACGTCGCTCTATCGCCTGTAGAAGTTCCGGAAGCCTGTGACGCACGTCGCTCTGAGAGCGCGATCACGGACCTTTCTGACACCTCGGACAGGTTGGTGAAGTTCACTCGTTCAGCCCAACGAGTGAGGCATCCGGGGCCCTCAGACGTCCACGGACGGGGCCTTCGCCCGCACGAAGCCGACGACCTCGCCCGCGATCCAGGCGAGGGTCACGCCCAGCAGCGTGAACGCGAAGGTCTGGTTGTCGAACAGGGTGGTCCCGCGGAAGACGATGAGGAACACCAGCAGCACCACGAACTTGCCGGCGAACGAGGCCATGGCCCCGACCATCACCCCGCCCGGGGTCGCCCGCGCCGTGGCCTTCATGACACCGGTGCCGATGAACCCCAGCCCCAGCCCGATCACGACCCCGATCACGGAGCCGATCAGGCCGGAGGTGCCGCGCAGGACCACGCTCAGGACCAGCGCCACCACGCTGGCGACCACCCCCAGGATCACCGCGTTGCGCTGCATCGCGGCCGCGAGCCGCAGCACCGTCCTGACGTGCGGTGCGTCCTCCTGGGCAGGAGCCGGGTCGTTCTCGGGGCTTGTCATGCGAGGGTCATCTCCGCGTCTGGGCCCCCGGCCGCGGTGGGCCTGTGGGACCGGTGGGTCCGGGTCGTGCCCGGCCGATCGTGCGCGCCCGCGGCACCGCGGTGGCCAGCACCGCCACGCCGAGGCCGAACGCGACCGACCAGAGGACGAAGGCCGGATCGTCGATCAGGGCGAGGGCCACCGCGCCGAACGCGAGGATCCCCGCCCACAGATAGATGAGCAACACCGCCCGCCGCTGGCTGTGGCCGATCTCCAGCAGGCGGTGGTGCAGGTGCATCTTGTCAGGTGAGAAGGGGCTCATCCCGGCGCGGGTGCGCCGGACGACCGCCATCAGCAGGTCGAGGAACGGCACGAACGCCACCGCGAGCAACACGATCAGCGGCGCGAACAGGGCGAGGACGTCGGAGCCGTCCGTGGTGGTGATGATCGGGATCCGGCCCGACGCGCTGGTGGTCGCCGCCGCCAGCATCAGTCCGATCAGCATGGACCCGGAGTCCCCCATGAAGATGCGGGCGGGGTTGAAGTTGTGCGGCAGGAAGCCCAGACAGGCCCCGGCCAGCACGGAGGCCATCAGCGCGGGTGGGTACGCGGCGGCGTCGTTGCCGTTCTCCCGCACGAGGCCGATCGCGAAGGCGCAGGTCGCGGTGGCGGCGATGAGGCCGAGGCCCGCGGCCAGCCCGTCGAGCCCGTCGACGAAGTTCATCGCGTTGACCAGCGCGACGGTCAGCACCACGGTGAGCACCACACCCTGGACGGGCCCCAGGGACAGGATGGAGCCGGAGATGCCGGTCCCGCCGCCGCCCCAGGGGATCCAGAACACCGAGAACTGCACGCCGAACAGGACCAGCACGCCCGCGGCGGTGACCTGGCCCGCGGCCTTGGTGATCGCGTCGAGCTCGTAGCGGTCGTCCAGGGCCCCCACCGCGACCAGCAAGGCGGCCGCGAGCAGGACGCCCTGGACGTCGCGCGAGTAGTCGAACGCCAGCCGCAGGGCCGGGAGCTGGGCGGCGAGCCCGATCCCGGCGAGCACGCCGCCGAACATGGCCAGCCCGCCCCACCGCGGGGTGGGGGTGACGTGCACGTCCCGACCCCGCGGCCAGGCGACCGCGCCCAGCCGCAGGGCGAGCACCCGCACCAGCCCGACCAGCAGGAACGTCACGACGGCGGCAGCCAGCCCGACCAGCAGGTACTCCCGGATCGGGAGCCCGAGGCCGAAGCTCGACTGGGCCAGGGTCACCGCGGGGGGATCAGCGCGGGTACGCGGGGGCCCGGGAGACCAGCGCCGAGACGGCCTCGGCCACGTCGGCCAGCTCGCGGTCGCCCGCGGGCGTGCCGTGCTCGGCCTTCACCGCGCGACCGAGCAGGGTCGCGATCTCGGCCATGTCGGTCTCGATCATGCCCTGCGTGGTGACGCTCGGCGAGCCGACGCGGACGCCGGACGGCTTCATCGGCGGCGCCGGGTCGTACGGGATCGCGTTCTTGTTCAACGTGATCCGGGACAGGTCGCAGCGCGCCTCGGCCTCGCTGCCGGTGACCCCGATCGGCCGCAGGTCGATCAGCGCGAGGTGGGTGTCCGTGCCGCCGGAGACGGCCCGCATGCCCTCCGCCTCGAGGCCCTTGGCCAGCGCCTGCGCGTTCGCGATGACCTGACCGGCGTAGGCCTGGTACTCCGGCTGCGCCGCCTCCTTCATCGCGACGGCCTTGGCGGCCACCGAGTGCATCAGCGGACCGCCCTGGGAGAACGGGAAGACGGCCTTGTCGATCGCCTTCGCGTGCTCGGCGCGGGTGAGGATCATGCCGCCGCGCGGGCCGCGCAGGACCTTGTGCGTGGTGGCGGTGACGACGTCGGCGAACGGCACCGGCGACGGGATCGCCTTGCCCGCGACCAGGCCGATGAAGTGCGCCGCGTCGACCATCAGCTTGGCGTCGACCTCGTCCGCGATCTCCCGGAAGAGCTTGAAGTCGATCAGCCGCGGGTACGCGGTGGCGCCCGCGATGATGATCTTCGGGCGGTGCTTCAGCGCGAGGTCACGGACCTGGTCGTAGTCGATGAGCTCGGAGTCCTCGCGGACGGTGTAGCTCACGGCGTTGAACCACAGGCCCGAGAAGTTGACCTTCGAGCCGTGGGTGAGGTGGCCGCCCTGCTTGAGGTCCATGGCCAGCACGGTGTCGCCGGGCTTCGCGAAGGCGGCGTAGGCCGCGAGGTTCGCGCTCGCGCCGGAGTGCGGCTGCAGGTTGACGTGCTCGGCGCCGAACAGCTCCTTGGTCCGCGCGTTGCCGATCTCCTCGGCGACGTCGACGACCTGACAGCCGCCGTAGTAGCGGCGGCCCGGGTAGCCCTCGGCGTACTTGTTGGAGAGCGTGGACCCCAGCGCGGCGAGCACGGCCGGGCTGGTGAGGTTCTCGCTCGCGATGAGCTGCAGTCCGCCACGCAGGCGCTCCAGCTCGTCGAGGACGACACCGGCGATCTCCGGGTCCTCCTGCTGCAGGGCCCCGAAGTCCGGGCCCCAGAACGGGGTTTCGCTGCGCTCGCTCACGATGGACCAGGCTACCTGCGGGTTCCTCGCGTGTGGAGGCGGACCCGGTCACACGTTTCAGATCAGTGCTCGCGGTTGTGTTCATCGCTCTGTTCCTGCGAGACTGGCTCGCATGACGGCCCCCCGATCGGCGCCCCGCACCGCCCGCGCGCGGGTCCGCGCCCAGCTCACGGCCGAGATCGTCGACGTCGCGCGGGCGCACCTCGCCACCTCCGGCGCCGCGGACCTGTCCCTGCGCGCGGTCGCCCGCGAGCTGGGCATGGTCTCGTCCGCGGTCTACCGGTACTTCCCGTCGCGGGACGACCTGCTCACAGCCCTGATCGTCGAGGGGTACGACGCGTTGGGTGCGGCGGTGGAGCAGGCGGCGGGCTCGGGGTCGCTGACGGAGCGCTGGTACGCCGCGTGCTCGGCGGCCCGGACCTGGGCCCTGGCGCACCCGCACGAGTACGCGCTGCTCTACGGCTCGCCGGTCCCGGGCTACCAGGCCCCGCAGGACACGATCGCCCCCGCGGGCCGGGTCGCGGTCGTGCTGGCGGACATCGTGCGGGAGGCCATCGAGGCGGGCTCCCTCACTCCCCCGCCGGGCGACGACGCGTCGGTCGTGACCCCGGGCCTCCTCGCCGAGCTCGGCCTCCCCACCGACACCGGCCTCGGCGGCCGCCTGGTGCTCACCTGGTCCAGCCTCTTCGGCGCCATCAGCTTCGAGCTCTTCGGCCACACCCACAACGTCGTGCAGGACCACGAGGCCCACTT
The DNA here is from genome assembly GCF_013870575.1 of Pseudonocardia pini. GTDB lineage: Bacteria > Actinomycetota > Actinomycetes > Mycobacteriales > Pseudonocardiaceae > Pseudonocardia > Pseudonocardia pini. The sequence goes on along the minus strand of NZ_JACBXB010000178.1, from coordinate 1,993 downwards.
CCACCAGGTCACCACCCGCCTGGCCGCCGAACTGGGCCTCCCCACCACCTGACCCGACCCCGCTGATCAACAGGCCCTGACGCAGGTTCGATCATGCGAGATCCTGCGTGAGGGTGTTCTCGGCGTTCCGAGACATGATCATCAGGCCCTCACGCTCACCGTCGGGCGAGCCGCTCGGCGACGACCATCGCGGTCCGCTGCGCCACCTGCTGCCGAACCGCCTCGACCATCCGCTCCGGCCGCTGGTACACGTCGGCCGCCTGGAAACGCATCGTGTGCCAGCCGAGCGCACCGGTGCGGACGTCGCGCGCACGGTCGAGTGCGTCGTCGTGGGCGTCGCCGTCGTACTCGATCGCCAGCCGCGCGCGGGGGAACGCCAGGTCGACCCGCGCGACGAACCCGCCGAACGCGTCGCGGAGGACGTACTGCACCTCCGGCCGCAGGTCGCCGAGCACGAAGGCCAGGCGCATCCGCGTCTCCATCGGCGACTCCGCGCGGGGGTCGGAGAGTGCGACCACGCGGTCGAGGCGCAGGGAGTTCCGCGCCCCAGGCTCGGCCAGACGCCGGTCGAGCAGGGCGAAGGGGTCGAAGCGCGGCGGCATCCCGGGCCGCACCGGCCGGGCGAGTGCGTCGACCGCGACGACGGCGTCGAGCAGCGTCAGCCGACGGCCGAGGTCCCACGCGGTGCGGACGCGATCGGTGACCGGCAGCCCGGCCGCGTCCTCGATCTCCTTGGTGGCGCCCTGGTGCGCGAGCAGCCCGGGCAGCGGCTTGAGGTGGACGGGCACGAGGACCTCCGCGGGGGCGTCGCGTGGTTCGCACGAGGCACCGAGGAGGTGAGCCGCCGAGTACCCGGCGAGCACTCCGCCTCGGCGTTCCACCAGCAGGAACGCCGCTCGCGAGCGATCCTCGAAGGTGAGTGGCCGGGCCGGGGCGTACACGTCCGGGAAGACTCGGGTGTACCGCGGACCGGCGAGCTCGCCGCGGGAGACGAGACCGGCGCGGAGCGCATCCGAGCCGCGGAAGGGGCCGTTGACCATGGCGGCACCTTGAGCGATCCCGCGCGTTCGCGGGCCGATTTGCGCGAACCCGGCGCCGGGAACCGCGGTTTTCCTGCGTCAGGGCCTGTTGATCATGCCCTGTCGGGCTGAGAACACCCTCACGCAGGATCTCGCATGATCGAACCTGCCTCAGGGCCTGTTGATCAGCTCGGTGATCGCTCGGTGATGGGTCAGCCCAGGGGGATCTCTTGGCCCAGGACCTCGCCCACGTCTGCGCGCGTGATGGCGCCCTCGCGGAGGATGCGGGGCTGCTTTCCCGTCAGGTCGACGATGGTGCTCGCGACCGGGTCGCCGCTCGGGCCGCCGTCGAGGTAGAGGGCGACGCTGTCGGCGAGCTGGTCCAAGGCCTCGGCCGCGGTGCTCGCCGGCGGGCGGCCGGAGATGTTCGCGCTGCTCACGGCCATGGGGCCGACGTCGCGCAGCAGCTCGAGGGCCACGGGGTGCAGCGGCATCCGAAGCATCACGGTGCCCTTGGTGGAGCCCAGGTCCCACGCCAGCGACGGCGCGTGCGGCAGCACGATCGACAGCCCCCCGGGCCAGAAGGCCTCGATCAGCGACCGGGCGGTGGCGGGGACGCCGAGCACCAGGCCGTCGATCGTGGACCAGGAGCCGACGAGCACCGGCACCGGCATGTCCGGCCCCCGGTGCTTGGCGGCGAGCAGGGCGCGGACGGCGGTGGAGGAGAAGGCGTCGCAGCCCAGGCCGTAGACCGTGTCGGTCGGCAGGACCACGAGACGCCCGGCCCGCACGGCCCGTGCGGCGGCGCCGAGGCCCTCCACCCGTGTGTCGGGATCGGAGCAGTCGTAGACGGGTGCGGCCGGAGCAGTCACGAACGCACCCTACGACCGCGCCCGCAGCGACGCCCCCGCACCCCACCGACATGCGCGAACGGCACCGACCGCGCCCCGCGCACCCCGACCGTCATCGCACGA
>NZ_JACBXB010000177.1 GCF_013870575.1 Pseudonocardia pini | reverse complement strand
CTCGCGCTGGTCGCGGAGCAGCCGCGACACGGCTACGAGATCATCCAGGAGATCGCCGAGCGCTCGGGCGGGCGGTGGAAGCCCAGCCCCGGCTCGGTGTACCCCACCCTCAGCCAGCTCGAGGACGAGGGCCTGGTCCGGGTCGAGCAGACGGACGGCCGCCGCGTCGTCCACCTGACCGAGGCGGGCACGACGTACGTCGAGGAGCACCGCGAGGAGCTCGACAAGGTCTGGACCGCGTTCGACGAGGACGAGGACGCGGGCCCCGAGACCGCGCTGTGGGAGCAGCTGGCCCAGCTGCACGCCGCGGCGCAGCAGGTGATGGCCGCCGGCACGCCGGAGCAGATCACCCAGGCCACGGAGTCCCTCACCGAGGCCCGCAAGACGATCTACCGCCTGCTCGCCGAGTAGGCAGGCTCGAACCCTCGTGAGTGGCGATGGTCGCCATAGCGACCATCGCCACGCACAGCGGGGTCAGCAGTCGCGCAGCTCCGGGGACTGGTTGAGGATCTGGCCGCGTGGGGAGATGAACTCGCGGTAGATCTCCGAGTCGACCGTCGCCGGGCTGAACGCCGCGACCCGGTGGCAGTTCTGGAAGGCCAGCACCACGCCGAAGTGCCGCTCCAGCGCGCCGCGGATCGAGGTGCTGGCCAGCGCCCGCAGCAGCTGACCCCGCTCCTGCTCGCTCGGCGGGGGCACCTCGTGCTCGCCGAAGGGCTTGTCCGGGCCCTGGTCGGCGGCCGCGGCGGACACGACCTCCCAGGCGTAGGGCAGGGAGTCGCGGACGACGGCGAGGAACTGGGCGTCGTCGAGCTCGCGGCGCTCGGCGGCCTCGAGGACGGCGGTGGGGACGTCGAGGGACATACGGGTTCCTTTCTCAGGCGGGGACGAAGGTCGGGTGCACCTGGGCGGCGAGGTCGACGCCGGTCGCCCTGTCCCCCCAGGACCGCGCGTTGCGCAGGTGGAACTCGACCGTGCCGCGGTGGTACGCGGCCCAGTCGCGGGTGCGGCCGTCGAGGTCGGCGAGGATCCGGGAGAGCACCGTGCGGTTGGCGGGCTCGAGCGACTCGATCGGCTGGACCGCGCCGCGTTCGGCGGCCCGGACCCAGGCGGACTGGCCGAGGCCGCCGATCAGCGCGTCTCCCACCTGCTCGCGCAGCCAGGCGGCGTCGGAGTCGTCGGAGACCTTGTTGCCCAGCACCCGCAGCGCGACGCCGTGCTCCGCGGCGTAGTCCGCGTACTGCCGGTACACGCCCACTCCGCGTCGGGTCGGCTCGCAGACCAGCACCGTGAGGTCGAAGCGGGTGAACAGGCCGGACGCGAAGGCGTCGGCGCCCGCGGTCATGTCGACGGCCACGTACTCCCCCGGGCCGTCGAGCAGGTGGTTGAGGTAGAGCTCCACCGCGCCGGTCTTGGAGTGGTAGCAGGAGACCCCGATGTCGGCCTCGTCGAACGCGCCGGTCACGAGGTAGCGCACCCCGCCCTCGACGGCCGAGTACCGCTGCAGCAGCTCCCCCGCCGGGTCGAGGGTCAGCAGCCGCGACCCCGGGCCGGGCGGCGTCGTCTTGATCATGGTGTCGGCCGACGGGAGCAGCGGGTTGTCCCCGCGCACGTGGTCCTTGAGCCAGGTCAGGTCCCCGCCGAGGGCCCGCGGCGGGGCCCCGTCCGGGTCGGCGCCCAGCGCGACGCCGAGATGCTGGTTGATGTCGGCGTCGACGGCCAGCACCGGCCGACCGAGCCCCGCGACGTACCTGCTGAACAGGGCCGCCGTCGTCGTCTTGCCGCTGCCACCCTTGCCGACGAACGCGATCCGCACCGCACCGCCCCTTCCCGTGTTGGAGACGGTAACGGTAACGATGTTCACCAACGGGTGATCAACCCGGGGTGCCCGGACGCACGAACGGCACTCTCGCGCGGACCTGCCACACGAGAGTGCCGCCGGTGGGCGGAGGCTCAGGCGGTCGTCTTGCCCGCGATCGCCGGCACCGCGTTGTCGATCGCGTACTTCGTGCCCAGGGTCGAGCCCGAGGAGAAGGCCGAGATCAGGGTGGCGTCCTCCATGATCAACAGGTGCCCGGCCTGGGCCGCCGGGATCTGGTTCAGCACCGGGTCCGCCTTCAGCGGCGCGGCGTCGCCGCCGATCGGGAAGATGATCGTGAGGTCCGCGGAGAGCTGCTCGATGTTCTCCCGGGCCAGCGACACGTAGAAGCTGCCGCCCGCCGCCTGCGCCTGGATCGTCGGGGAGTTGACGAAGCCGAGGGACTTCATGAAGTCCACCCGCGAGTCGCCGTCGACGTAGGCGCCGTAGGAGTCGCTGAAGAACGCGCCGACACCCACGGTCTTGCCCGCGAAGCCCGGGTTGGCGGACTCGGCGGCCGCGAACGCGGCGTCGACGTCCGCGATCGCCTTGTCGCCCTCGGCCTTCTTGCCCAGCGCGGTCGACACCTGCTCCATCTGCTGCTGCCAGGTCGTGCCGTACTGCACGGTCACCCCGGGCGGGGCGGAGACGGTCGGCGCGATCTTGCTCAGCTCGTCGAACTTCTCCTTCGTGTTGTCCGAGCGGGTGTTGAGGATCAGGTCCGGGTTGAGCGAGGAGATCTGCTCGTAGTTCAGCTCGAGCGTCGGCAGGATCGTCGGCGAGGAGGTGTAGAGGTCGGCGGCCCACGGGCCGACGCCCTTGCCGCCGAACGCCAGCCAGTCGCTGACGGCGACGGGCTGCACGCCCAAGGCCAGCGCGGCCTCGGCGTCGGACCAGCCGAGCGCGACGACGCGCTGCGGGTTCGCGGGCACCGTGACCGGCCCGAACAGGGTCTCGACGGTGGCCGCGGCGGCCTCGCCACCGCTCGGGGACGACGAGTCCTGGACCTGCCCACAGGCGGCGAGGGTGAGGCCGACGGCGGCCGCGACGGTCGCCGTCAGCAGGCGGCTCAGTCGTCCATGGGGTCTTCTCACGACGTGCTCTCCGACTCTCTCGCGGGATGGGTGTGGTGCCGCCCGATCGGCACGATCATGGGGGTGTCCGACACCGGGTCGATCAGGACGTCGCAGCGCATCCCGAACACCGCCGAGATGATCTCGGCGGTGACGATCTCCTTCGGGGTGCCCTCGGCGACGATGTCGCCCGCCTTCATGCAGACCAGGTGGTCGGCGTAGCGGCAGGCGAGGTTGAGGTCGTGCAGCACGATCGCGATCGTGGTGCCCGACCGTCGGTTCAGGTCCGTGAGCAGGTCCAGCAGCTCGACCTGGTTGGCCAGGTCGAGGAACGTGGTCGGCTCGTCGAGCAGCAGCAGGTCCGTGCGCTGCGCCAGCGCCATGGCGATCCAGACGCGCTGGCGCTGGCCGCCGGACAGGCTGCCCACGGGGCGCTGGGCCAGCTCCGCGGTGTTCGTGACGGTGAGCGCCTGGGCGACGGCCTCGTCGTCCTCAGCGTTCCACTTCCGGAACCAGCCCTGGTGCGGGTAGCGGCCGCGGCTGACCAGGTCGGTCACCGTGATGCCGTCCGGCGCGACGGGGTGCTGCGGCAGGATGCCGAGCACCTGCGCGACCTCGCGGTTCGAGATGGTGGTGATGTCCTTGCCGTCGAGCAGGACCCGGCCGCCGCTGGGATCGAGCAGCCGGGCGAGGCCGCGCAGCGTGGTCGACTTGCCGCAGCCGTTGGGTCCGATGATCATCGTGACCTTGCCCGGCGGCAGCTCCAGGTCGATGCCGTGGACGATCTCCGTCTTGTCGTAGGACAGCCGGAGCCCCTCGGCGGCGAGGGTGTGCCGGGTGGACGTGTGGCCGTCCGACGAGTCCGTCGCGGCGAGCGCGGTGATGGCCTTCGAGACAGCGGTCATGTCTTCCTCGTTCGTCATCCGCCCTGACCGCCCGAGTTCGTGCGGGCGAGCTGCCAGAGCAGGTAGGGCGCCCCGATGGCGCCGGTGAGCACGCCGACCGGCAGGTTCGGCAGGAACGGCGCGTGCTGGGCCGCGAAGTCCGCGACCAGCACGATCAGTGCCCCCACCAGGGCCGACGGCAGCAGCGCCGGACTGCCGTCCTTCGCCAGCCCGCGGCCGATCGGCCCGGCCAGCAGAGCGACGAAGGCGATCGGCCCGGTGGCCGCGGTGGCCACGCCCGCGAGCGCGACGGCCGCGACGATCAGGCCCAGCCGCACCCGGCCGACCGGGACGCCGAGGCCGCGGGCGGTGTCGTCGCCCAGCCCCAGCATTCCGAGCACCCGGCCGAGCACCATCGTGATCGGCACCAGCACGACCAGCGCGACGAGCAGCGGGACGACCTGGTTCCAGTTGCGCCCGGACAGGCTGCCGGAGATCCAGAGCAGCGCGTCCTGGGCGTTGGTGACCTGGGCACTGGTCATGAAGTAGCTGATCACCGACAGCAGCAGCGCGTTGAGCCCGATGCCCACCAGGATCAGCCGGTAGCCGGAGACCCCGTTCCGCCAGGCGATCGCGTACATCGCCAGCGCGGTGAGCAGCGCGCCGCCGAGCGCGAACCCGGAGATCGCGAGCCCGGAGAGCCCGAGCCCGACGATGCCCAGCACCGCCGCCGCGCTGGCGCCGGTGCTGATGCCGATGACGTCCGGGCTGGCCAGCGGGTTGTGCAGCAGGTTCTGGAACACCGCGCCGGACAGCCCGAACGCGATGCCCACCAGCACCCCCGCCAGCGCGCGGGGCAGCCGCAGCTCGAGGATGACGTAGTTCGTGTTCCGGCTGCCCTGCCCGGCGAGGGTCGACAGCACGTCCGGCAGCGAGATCACCGCCGCGCCCACGACCAGCGACAGGGCGAACACCACGACCACGGCGATCGCGAGCCCACCCGCGACCGAGATCCGGCGGACCCGGCCCCGCGCGCGGGTCCGGGCGATCGCCCCGAGATCGAACGTCGCCGCCGTCACAGCTGGGCCACCTTCCGGCCGCGGACCAGGGCGATGAAGATCGGCGCCCCGATCGCCGCCGTCAGGATGCCGACCTGGACCTCGCCGGGACGGGCGATGACCCGGCCGATCACGTCCGCGCCCACCACCAGGATCGGGGCCAGCACGAACGAGTACGGCAGCAGCCAGCGGTTGTCCGGGCCGGTGATCATGCGGGCGACCTGCGGCACCGCCAGCCCCACGAACGCGATGGGCCCGACCGCCGCGGTGGCCGCGCCGCAGAGCAGCACGACCGCCACACCGGAGATGACCCGGGCCCGGGTAACGTTCTGCCCCAACGCCTTCGCGAGGTCCTCGCCGAGGGTCAGCGTGTTGAGCAGGCCGCCGGAGAACAACGCGATCACGATGCCGACCGCGATGAACGGCAACACCGACACCACGACGTCCCAGTTGCGGCCCGCGAGCGAGCCGACCTGCCAGAAGCGGAACTGTTCGAAGGCGTCCGTGCTGGTCAGCAGCACCCCGGTGGTCAGCGAGACGAACGCGGCGTTGGCCGCGGCCCCCGCCAACGCGAGCTTGATCGGGGTGGCGCCCTCGCGGCCGAACGCCGAGACGCCGTAGACCACCACCGAGGCGAGGGCCGCGCCGACGAAGCCGAACCAGACGTAACCGGTCAGCGCGGTGAGGCCGAAGAAGTTGATCCCCACCACGATGAACAGGGCTGCGCCCGCGTTCACGCCGAGGATGCCGGGATCGGCCAGCGGGTTGCGCGCGATCGCCTGCATGATCGTGCCCGCCAGGCCGAGCGCGGCGCCGGCGAGCAGCCCGATGACGGTGCGCGGCATGCGCTCCACCCGGACGAACAGGTGGTCGTTGTTGCTGGGGTCGAAGCCGAGGAACGCGTCGAGCACGGTGCCGACGGGGATGGGCTTGGCACCCACCATCACGCTCGCGACGGTCACGACGACGAGGGCCGCGACGGCGAGCACGAGCCCGAGGACCTTGCCGGGGACCGGGACCCGCCTGCGGACCGCGGTCGTCGACGAGGACGGCTCGGCGACGGCGGTCATGTGGTCGCCCGCGGCGGGGCGGGATGCAGTAGCGCGCTCATCGTCTCCCGTTCCGAACTGAGGCGCGCCTAACTTAGGTGATGGTAGGAGAAGCGGCAATCATCGAGACGAAGCCGAGATCGAGGTCAGGTGATCCCGGTGGGGTCCATCGCCCGCCAGCCCGCGACGACCGCCGGATCCTGCAGGTCCAGGAAGGCGTCGACCTGCGAGTACGTGGCGCAGACCGTCTCGGGCCGCAGGCAGACCTCGCCCATGAACTCCTCGACGGCCTGCGAGAAGCCCCCGCCGGACCAGGTGTTGAAGTGGTTGCCGACCACCAGCGGGGCCCGGTTCCCGGCCAGCGCCGACTCGTAGGCGGCGCGGTAGGCGCCCAGAGTGACCTGCGCGAACTCCGCCGCGCGGGCGGGCTGGTCGCGGGCGCCGTTGAGCACGTACCAGAGGTTGTAGTCCATCAGCACGACCTTGCGGCCCAGCGCCGGGACGGTGACGGTCGGCATGCCGTACTCGCGGATGGTCCCCGCCGGGGTGACCACGTCCGTGGGCCAGGTGATCCCGCGGGTGACCTGGCTGGTGTCGTACCGCAGCCCGGCGGCGGCCATCGCCGGGAAGGCCTGGGCCCAGTCGCCCTCCAGGCACGGTGTGCGCCCGCCGCGGACGTCCGCCTGCTCCAGCCGCAGGCCCAGGTTCGCGCGGGCGGACTCGACGAACCCGCGGAAGCTCCCCAGCTCGTCCGCCCACATGGCCTGCGACCAGTCCCGCCCGCTCGGGGCGGCGCCCGCGCAGAAGTGCCCGTTGTAGTGCGTGCCGATCTCGTGTCCGAGGTCGCGAGCCAGGTTCAGGTCCGCGACCAGCCGCGCGACGTCCTCGGGGGTGCCGCCGAACCCGATCGACGACTGCCCGGGCCGGTGGCCGGGGCCGGTGTAGCGCGCGGCCTCGGCGTCGGTGAGCAGGTAGGTGCCGGAGAGGAAGCCCGTGATCCTGGCCTCGGAGCGGGCGGCGGCCTCGCGGAAGCGCTGCCAGTGCTCGTGCGAGCCCGCGCCGTCGAAGGAGAACAGCACGAACTGCGGCGGCCGCTCCCCCGGCGCGAGCCGCCGCAGGTAGGGCTCGATCCGGCCGTCGGCGCGCTCGGCCGCGCTGTCGACGGCGTCGGAGCCCGCCTCGATGCGGTCCGTCGCCTGCGCGGGTGTGGGCGAACGGTCGTCCCACACCACGAGGAGTGCGAGGATCGCCACGACGACCGCGAAGAACGTCGTGACCCGCCCCGATCCGCCCACGGGTTCGGACGGTAGGTCGACCGGCCGGGCGACCCCCGTCCGCGCGACGGCGTGTCGGCCGGGGTGCACCGCAATGGAGCAGCGCCACCCGGATGTGGGGATGCTGTGCAGGGGCTCGGGCGTTGCACGTCAGGATGGACGCCGAAGGGCTGTGACGTCGTAGGACAGACGAGGAGGTACGTCAGGTGCTGGATCCCGCGGAGCTGTACCGCGTCGAGGAGGGCGTGACCGCCGACCCCGACGGGGCGGTGCTGCTGGTGGTGCTCGACGGGTTCGTCGACGCCGGCAACGCCGGTCGGCTCGCGGTGGAGGCGCTGCGTGAGGGGCAGGAACCCCGCACGCTCGTGACCTTCGACGTCGACCAGCTCGTCGACTACCGGTCCCGGCGGCCACCGCTGACCTTCGACACCGATCGCTGGTCGGCCTACGACGCTCCGGAGCTCGACGTCGTCGCGCTCAACGACTCCGCCGACGCCGAGTTCCTGCTGCTGGCGGGCCCGGAGCCGGACACCCAGTGGGAGCGGTTCGTCGCGGCGCTGGACCAGCTCGTCGAGCGGCTGAACGTGCGACTGGTCGTCACGCTGCAGGGCATCCCGATGGCGGTGCCGCACACGCGGCCGATCGGGGTCACCGCACACGCCTCGCGCAAGGAGCTGATCGAGGGCCACACGCCCTGGTTCGCCGAGGCGCAGGTCCCGGGCAGCGCCGCGGCGCTGCTGGAGTACCGGCTGGGCGAGGCGGGCCGAGACGTGCTGGGCTTCGCCGTGCACGTGCCGCACTACCTGGCGCGCGCCGAGTACCCGCAGGCCGCGCGGTCGCTGCTGGACCACACGGCCGTCGCGACCGGGCTGTACCTGCCCACCGAGGAGCTGACCAAGGCGGGCGAGCGCACCGACGCGGAGATCGCCGAGCAGGTCGAGGGCTCCGCCGAGGTCGCCGAGGTCGTGCGCGCGCTGGAGAAGCAGTACGACTCGGTCGCCGCGGGTCGCGCCGCGGGTGGGCTCGGCTCCGAGGACCTGCCCAGCGCGGACGAGCTGGCCGCCGAGGTCGAGCGCTTCCTCGCCGACCAGGGCGACGACGGCAAGGAGGCCGGGGGCTTCGGCGAAGACCGGTAGGCGCTGCTCAGCAGGGTCACAGCCGCCCCACAGGATCCGCGCGGATCATCGGTCCCAGGGCGCGGACGGATCGGTACCCCCTCCCCGGTCCGCCCGCGCCCGCGACCCCGGGAGGTGCCCGTGTCCACCGATCAGCTCACCCGCCCCGTCGAGCGGACCCTCCCGTTCGGGG
>NZ_JACBXB010000176.1 GCF_013870575.1 Pseudonocardia pini | reverse complement strand
GCCGGGCGGGCCGGTCCACGAGCCCCACCGGGACCCGCAGCGCGCCACCCGTCGGGAGCTCGGCCAGCGGCGGCGGGTCGTCCAGCGGCGGGAGCCAGACCCGATGTGCCGCTGGACCTCCGAGCGCGCTGACGGCCGCGACCGCGGTCTCCAGCACCGATCCGGAACCGGCCTGCGACGGCGCGGCCGCAGGCGCCGCCACCCGGGCCGCGGTGAACCGGTGCGCACGGCGCGCGACCGGGCTCCGCTCGGGCCGCACCACCCCGGAGACGTACGCACCGCGGAACCGGACGAGCTGGTCGGTGCCCGCCGCGAGGATCGCCGAGCCCGGGGTGGGCGGGAGGGCGAAGGCGTCGGGCACGCCGAGCACCGCGCGGGACTCCGACGCCGAGAACGTGCGCAGCGCGATCCGGTACGACAGGTGCGACTCCAGCCCCCGCAGCCTGCCCTCGTCCAGCCGCTGCGAGGCCAGCAGCAGGTGCAGGCCGAGCGAGCGACCCAGCCGTCCGACCGTGACGAACAGGTCCACCAGCTCGGGCCTGCGCGCCACCAGCTCCGAGAACTCGTCCACGACGATCAACAGCACCGGCAGCGGCGCCAGGCCCGGGTCGGCGGACCGCGCCCGCTCGTACTCGCCGACGCCCACCAGGTTCCCGGCCGCCCGCAACAGCTCCTGCCGCCGGGTGATCTCGCCGGTGACGGCGTCCGCCATCCGGTCCACGAGGGACAGTTCGTCGGCGAGGTTGGTGATCACCGCGGAGACGTGCGGCAGACCCGTCAGACCGAGGAACGTGGCGCCGCCCTTGAAGTCCACGAGCACGAGGTTCAGCTCGTCCGGCCCGTGGGTCAGCACCAGCCCCACCACCAGGGCGCGCAGGAGCTCACTCTTCCCGGAGCCCGTCGCGCCCACGCAGAGCCCGTGCGGCCCACTGCCTCCGGCCGCGGACTCCTTGAGGTCGACACGCAACCAGCGATCTTGCCGCGCTGAGCGCACGAAACGTGCGATCTTGTACTCCCGCACGCACCGGGAGCCGCGCTCAGTCGAGGCCGTGCACGCCTCGGACCAGCGTGACGATCTCATCCATCATCTCGGTGAGCTGGTAGTCCTTCGGCGTGAAGACCGCGGCGACGCCCTTCTCCCTGAGGAGCTTCGCGTCCTCGGCCGGGATGATCCCGCCGACGATCACCGGCACGTCGTCCGCGCCCTGGGCACGCAGCCCGTCGACGACCGCGGGCACGACCTCCAGGTGCGAGCCGGACAGGATCGACAGCCCCACCACGTGCACGCCCTCCTGCACCGCGGCGGCCACGATCTGCGCCGGGGTGAGGCGGATGCCCTGGTAGACGACCTCGAAGCCGACGTCGCGCGCCCGGACGGCGACCTGCTCGGCGCCGTTGGAGTGGCCGTCGAGCCCCGGCTTGCCCACCAGCATGCGCAGCCGCGAGCCGAGCTCCTCGCCGGTCGCGCGCACCCGCTCGCGGACCTCTGCGATCTCCACGGCCGCCTCCCCGCTCGCGACGGCCGCCGACACCCCGGTCGGCGCCCGGAACTCCCCGAACACCTCGCGCAGCGCCCCGGCCCACTCCCCCGTCGTCACGCCCGCCTTGGCGCAGTCGATCGAGTACTGCATGAGGTTCTCGTCCGTCTTGGCGGCGTCCTGCAGGGCCTTGAGGGTCTCGGACACGACGGCCTGGTCCCGGTCGGCGCGCCACTCCTTGATCGCGGCGATCGCCGCGGCCTCGGTGGCCGGGTCGACGGTCTCGATCGCGGCGGCGTCCCCCTGCAGCGGGCTGGGCTCGGTGGTGTCGAACCTGTTGACGCCCACCACCACGTCCTCGCCGGACTCGATCCGACGGCGTCGCTCGGCCAGGGCGCTGACCAGCTCGCCCTTCATGTAGCCGTTCTCGACGGCGGCGACCGCCCCGCCCATCTCCTGCACTCGGTCGATCTCGGTCTGTGCCGCCTCGACCAGCTCGGCGACCTTGGCCTCGATGACCTTCGAGCCCTCGAAGATGTCCTCGTACTCGAGCAGGTCCGTCTCGAACGCCAGCACCTGCTGCATGCGCAGCGCCCACTGCTGGTCCCAGGGCCGGGGCAGTCCCAGCGCCTCGTTCCAGGCCGGGAGCTGGATCGCGCGGGCGCGGGCGTCCTTCGACAGCGTGACGGCCAGCATCTCCAGCACGATCCGCTGGACGTTGTTCTCCGGCTGGGCCTCGGTGAGCCCCAGCGAGTTCACCTGCACGCCGTAGCGCATCCGGCGCTGCTTGGGGTTCTCGACCCCGTAGCGCTCCTTGGTGATCGTGTCCCACATCCGGCCCAGGGCACGGAGCTTGCACATCTCCTCGACGAACCGCAGCCCGGCGTTGACGAAGAACGAGATCCGCCCGACGACGTCGCCGAACCGCTCCTGCGGGACCTGGCCGGAGTCGCGCACGGAGTCCAGCACCGCGATGGCGGTGGACAGCGAGTACGCCAGCTCCTGCGCCGGCGTGGCGCCCGCCTCCTGCAGGTGGTAGCTGCAGATGTTGATCGGGTTCCACTTCGGGATCTCGGTGACCGACCAGGCCACCATGTCCGTGATCAGCCGCAGGCTCGGCGCCGGCGGGAACACGTACGTCCCGCGGGACAGGTACTCCTTGACGATGTCGTTCTGCGTGGTCCCGGCGAGCTTGGCGCGGACCTCGGCGATGTCCATGCCGGAGGCGTCCGCCTGCTCCTCCGCGACCGCGGTGTAGAGCGCGAGCAGCCACATCGCGGGCGCGTTGATCGTCATCGAGGTGTTGGCCTCGGCGATCGGGATGCCGTCGAACAGCGTGCGCATGTCGCCTATGTGGCTGACGGGCACGCCGACCTTGCCGACCTCGCCCTTGGCCAGCTCGTCGTCCGGGTCGTAGCCGGTCTGGGTGGGCAGGTCGAACGCCACCGAGAGGCCGGTCTGCCCCTTCGCGAGGTTGCGCCGGTACAGCGCGTTGGACTTCTCCGCGGAAGAGTGCCCGGCATAGGTGCGGATCACCCAGGGGCGGTCGCGCTCACGGTCGGTCGGGTACGGCACCGGACACCTCCACGTCGAAGACCTCCGGATCGTACTGGGCGGTAGCTCTCGCCACCCCCGACGAACGGACGTCGTCACACCTGTCTGGGTGAGAAAGTACGCGACTGCACGGAAAACCACGCACTCGACCGGTCCAGTCCCTCCCCGATCGGAGGGGTCAGACGCGGTGGTACCTCGCGTCGAAGAAGCAGAAGACGCCGTAGGCCGCGATCCCCAGCGCCACCACCGCCAGCAGCACCACACCGAAGGGCTGGGCGGCGAGGGCCTTGAGGGCGGAGTCGAGGCCGTTGGCCTGGGCGGGGTCGAAGCGGATCGCCGCCGAGACGACGAGCACGCCCAGCACCCCGAACGCGATGCCCTTCGCGATGTAGCCGACCTGCCCGGTGCGCTCGTTCACCGTGCGGGCGTGCCGGTCGGCACCGGCGAGGTCCTGGTCCTCGGTGAACTTCTTCTTCCAGCCGTGCCACACCATCACGCCGCCGCCGACCACGATCCCGACGCCGACGATCGCCACGATGACCTGCCCGCCGGGCAGGCCCAGCACACCCGCGGTGGCGGTGCTGCCCCCGCCGCCCTGGGCGCGACCGTTGATCGCCGTGGTCGCGGTGGCCGCGGCCAGCACGGCGTAGACGACGGCCTGCCCGGCGCACACCAGGCGCTTGACCAGCTTCTTCTTGTCGTCGGTCACGTAGCCGAACCCGAACAGCGCCGTCGTCACGCGCCACACGACCACGCAGACGAACCCGACGAACAACAACCAGAGCAAGACGATGCCGAAGGGAAAGAGTGTACGCTGTCCGCCGCGGGGCTCGCCGGGGCGGTGAAGACCAGCGGCGCCAAGGGCCTGCACATCGTGGTCCCCCTGGTGCACACCGCGTTCGACGACGCCGCGGCCGCCACCCGAGCCCTCGCCGCGCGGGCCGCCGCCCTCGACCCGGCCATCGCGACGACGGCGTTCGTGAAGGAGGAGCGGGAGGGCAAGGTGTTCGTGGACTCCACGCGGGCGGGCGGCGCGACCGTGGTCGCCGCGTACAGCCCGCGGGTCCGGCCAGGCCTGCCGGTGTCCTTCCCGGTGGACTGGTCCGAGCTGGACTCGGTGTCGCCCGGCGACTTCACCATCCGCACCGCGCCGGACCTGCTCGCCGACCGTCCGTCGTGGACCGAGCTGCTGCCCGCCCCGCAGACCCTGCCCGAGGCGGTCGTCGCCGAGGGGCACACGATCCCCGTCGCGCGCGTGCAGGCGATGCACGAGGGCAAGCGGCGCAAGCGCGCCCAGTCCGGATGACACGGAGCCGGGACCGCCCCCACGCGGCCCCGGCTCCCGGTCTCCCCCGGCTCAGCCGGTGACGGGCAGGTGCAGCGGGACGATCGTGGGCGTCGGCGCGGCCTCGCGGTGCGAGGCGGGGACGGCGACCTCCTCGGCGGGCTCGTCCGAGGACTCGGCGGGCGGGTCGCCGTGCTCGTCGTCGGCGGGCTCCTCGGCCGACTCCTCGTCGAACGTGCAGCTCGCGGTGCCGACGGTGACGGTGAGCAGGCTGTCCGAGCCCGCGTGCAGGGCGTCGAGCAGGTCGCCGACGGTACGCAGCAGCGGCAGCTTCGAGGCGTCCCCGCCCAGCAGGCCGACCAGCTCCGGGGCCGCGGCCTTCTCCTTGTCCGTCAGCGTCTCCGCGCGGTTCTTCGCCGACGGCAGCACGGTCACCTTCAGGCCCTCGACGGTCAGTGTGCCGTCCCGGCGGGTCTGCTTGTTCAGCTCGACCTTGATCAGCGGCGAGACGTCCACCGTGGTCCCCGGCTGCGTGGCGGTCAGCGGCTGTCCGAGGATGCTCGCGCCGACGAGGTCGAGCCCGCCCTCGTCCCCGTCGCACCACGTCTTGACCAGGTCCGCCTTGACCAGCTCGAGGATGTCGAGCCGCGCCACGCTCGCCTGCGCCCAGTGCCCCTCGGCGTCGACGGCCAGCAGCGAGGCCGCGATCCCGCTGTCGTTCAGGCTCGGGATCAGCCCGATCGAGGCCAGCTCCTGGTGGTCGGGTTCGCCGTCCACGGACTGCGCGTAGGGCGAGGGGCTGACGCTGATCGCGCCACTGACGGTGAGCAGCGACGCCGACGCCGTGACCTGGGGGTCCGCGGACGCGGCCGTCGAGCCGAGGAGGAACACGGTGGCGGCCGTGGCGGCACCGACCGCGGCTCCTGCGAACTTCTGGGTCTTCACGCGGGTCCCTTTCACGAGTTGTCGATCATGACGAGCGTGCCGAGGGGCACCGTGCTCAGCTGCCGGAGGGCGTCGGCGGGCACCCGGATGCACCCGTCGCTGGTGGCCTCGCCGTAGACGTCGGCGGTGGGCCAGGTGTGGATGGCGACGGTGCCGGGACCGCCGCCGAAGGTGTCGTGCGTGGGGCTGTGCGTGCCGAGCGGGAGGATCACCGGCGAGTAGGTCTGCTTCGCGTCGGTGAAGGCGCCCAGCAGGAAGGTGCGGCCGGTCGGGGTCGGGGCGTCCGGCTTGCCGATGCCGACGGTCCACTGCGCGACCTGCGTGCCGTCCTCGAAGAGCTGCAGCGTCCGCGAGGCCAGGTGCACCTCGACCCGGTACGGCGTCGTCTTGATCTCGAGGTCCTCGACCGTCAGCCAGCCCGTCGACGACGCGGGCCGCGAGGGCAGCAGCACCCGCACCCAGTCCCCGCGCTGCTCCAGCACGGGCAGCCAGGTGTCGCCGACCTGGGTGACCGGCATCCGGGCGAACGGGGTGCCGCCGGGGCCGTCGTGCACGACGGTCTCGCGAACGGGGTGCGCGACGCGGCCGTCGGTGGCGCGGTCCGGCGCGGGGTCCGGCACTGCGCCGGTGAGCTCGGTGTAGGTGCTGCTCTCCGGCAGCGTGGCCGGGTCGACCGCTACGGGCTGCGCCTGCGTCCCCGCCTCGCCCTGCTGCCCGACCGGCGAGGGGGCGCCGCCGAGGGTCAGCCCGAGGCCCAGGACCAGGGCGAGCACCGCGACGACGCCGACGGCGGACCAGCCCGCGAGCGCGAACCGGGTGGGACGCCTGCGGGGCCGCGCGGTGCGCGGACGCGGCGGGAGGGTGTGGTTGGCCATGGGGCTCACCACGACCGGTTGCGGGAGGGGCGGCGGGGGGCGACCGACTCTGCGTGCACGCCCGTGAAACGAGGGGTACCCGATGAGGTGACGGTGCGTTCCGCGCCGATAGCACTCCGTCGCGGCAAACGGCCGAGAGAACGCGCCCGACGGGCGAACCGCGCCGTCCGTCCGACCGATCGTCGACTCGTCGCAGTGACTGATCGTGGCCGAATCGGGCGATGTCACCACACAGCGTGATTCCGGCAGAGTGGTGCCCGTGCTGATGGCGGAGGAGCGGGCGCGGGTCGTGGAGTACTGCCTGCGGATGGCCGCGGCGGGGCTCGCCGTGGGGACCTCGGGGAACGTGAGCGAGCGGCGGGGGGAGTTCGTCGCGATCACCCCGACCGGAGTGGACTACGCGAGGCTCACGCCCGAGCAGGTGTGCATCGTGGACCTCGGCGGGCGCCCGGTGGTCGAGGGACCCGCGCCCAGCTCGGAGCTGCCGATGCACCTGGCGGTCTACCGGGAGACTGAGGCGGGCGCGGTCGTCCACACACACCCGCCGATGGGCACCGCGCTGTCCACCGTGGTCGACGAGCTGCCCGGGATCCACTACCTGGTGATGCGGCTCGGCGGGCCGGTCCGGGTCGCGCCCTACGCCCGGTACGGCTCGGCCGAGCTGGCCGAGGAGGCGGCGCGGGCGATGGCGGGGCGGAGCGCGGTCCTGCTGCGCAACCACGGCGCCACGACCCACGGCCGCACCCTCGCCGAGGCCTACGACCGAGCCGAGCTCCTGGAATGGCTCTGCGGCCTCTACCACCGCGCGCGCCTCCTCGGCGACCCGACGATCCTGTCCGACGCCGAGCTGGCCGAGGCCGCACGGGCGCTGCAGACCTACGGCCGGCCCGGCTGACACTCTCGCGCACATCCGGTCGACGAGAGTGCCGGTCGCTCACCGCTGTCGGGCGGGGGCGGGCCTGCGGCGGGTCGACCACAGGTAATGCCCGGCGACGCTCACGACGATCCAGAAGAGCGGACCCGCCGGCCAGAAGAACGGCACCGGGCCCGCCACCCAGCGGACCACCAGCAGCAGGGTGAAGGCCGCGCCGATCGCGGCGTGGATCATCAGCCTGCGGCGGGCCTGCGGGGTCAGCGCGGCCCGGCGCGGCACGGCGGGTGCGGGCGGCTCCGGCAGATCCGCCACCAGGGGCTCCAGGTCGCCCGCGACCCTCGCCTCGTAGATCGCGCGCTGCCGCTCGTCGGCCTCGTCGAGCGTGAGCCTGCCCTCGGCCGCCGCGTCCCGGATGCGGACGGCGACGGTCTCGCGCTCGGCGTCGGAGATCCGGATGTTCTCGTTCATGTCTCCCCCTTCGATCGGTACCGCTCCACGGTGTCGCGGACCGGCGCCGCGCGCGTCGGTCCACGGGAGCGACCTGACCTGCCGCTCCGGTACGCCCCGGACCCCCGCCCGTACTCCCCCGGGAGTACGCCGCCGGTCCCCCGCGGGGCGACGCCGGCACGGGTCCGGCGTCTCTAGGCTCGGGGGGTGACCGTGCAGGGGTTCCGCGAGCGCGCCTGGCGCGGCGTCGGGCCGAACCTGGTGCTGCCGCTGGTGTGGATCCCGATCGCGCTGGTGGCCGCGCGCAACATCCCGAACTTCGTGCCGGACCAGCGCCCGCTCGACGCCGTCGGGATCGCGTTGATCGTGCTCGGCCCGCTGCTGCTCGTGGTCCGCTTCGCGCTCCCGCGGGCGGTGCTGCTCGGGTGCGCCGCGGTCCTGCTCGTCTACCTGGGCCTCGGGTACGCGTTCGGGCCGGTCGTGGTGCCGTCGTTGGTCGCGGTGGCGCAGGTCGTCGCGATCGGCGACCGCAGGCTCGCCTACGGGGCGACCGTGGCCGCCGTCGCCGTCGGGCTGCTCCTGCAGGTGACGGTCCGGGGCGGGGTGGTGTCCTGGGAAGGCACCCTGACGCTGCTGGCCTGGCTCTCGGCGTACGTCGCGGGCTGTGAGCTGTGGCGGGCCCGGCAGGAACGGCGCGCGCAGGCCCGCGCCGCCCGCGAGGAGACCGAGCGGCGGCAGGCAGGCGAGGAGCGGCTGCGGATCGCCCGCGAGCTGCACGACGTCCTCGGCCACCACGTCTCGCTGATCAACGTGCAGGCGGGCGTCGCGCTCTACCTCATCGACGAGGACCCGGAGCAGGCCCGCCGCGCCCTCGCGACGATCAAGGACGCCAGCGGGGACCTGCTGCGGGAGATGCGGTCCACGCTCGGCGTCCTGCGCGGGATCGACGAGGAGCCGCCCCGGGCGCCGACCGCCGGGCTCGGCGTGCTGGACCGGCTCGTCGCGGACAACGAGACCGCCGGGCTGCCCGTCGACGCGACCGTCGCCGCCCCGGACCTGCCACCCACCGTGGACCTCGCCGCGTACCGGATCGTCCAGGA